>SOKM01000130.1 GCA_004375785.1 Candidatus Cloacimonadota bacterium
CGCAATGACGGGTTGACTGAACATTCACACTCTTTTTTTCCACTTGTAAAGAAGATTGAGAGCATCAATTGGGCTCATTCTCGCAATATCCAGGGTTTTTAATTCCTCATACAATGCTTTTTCGGGTGGTGTAAAAAGGGAGAGTTGTTCTTTTTTGACAGCCCTACCCTGCTGTGCAATTTTTCTTCTTTTCCTCGAAAGTCCTTTCATTTCTTCTTCCTCAAGCTCACTTAGAATTTCTTTTGCTCTATTAATGACTTCCAGAGGAAGCCCTGCAAGTTTTGCCACATCGACGCCATAACTTTCATCTGCACCACCGGGAACAACCTTTCTCAAAAAAATGATTTTATCTTTCCATCGTTTTACTGAAACGTTATAATTTTTAATTCCTTCAAGGATATCCTCCAATCCTGTAAGTTCATGGTAATGTGTGGCAAAGAGTGTTTTTGGATGAACTTTTGGATTATTGTGAAGGAATTCGCAGACACTCCAGGCGATAGAAAGTCCATCGAAAGTACTTGTTCCTCTTCCAACTTCATCAAGGATTACAAGGCTCTTCTTCGTTGCGTTGTTCAGAATATTCGCTGTTTCTATCATTTCAGCAAGAAAGGTACTTACTCCTCTGGATAGGTCATCAGATGCACCAATCCTTGTAAAAACTCTATCTACGACTCCAATTCTTGCCTCTTCTGCTGGAACAAAACAACCCATCTGTGCCATTATGACTATTATTCCCACCTGTCTGAGGTATGTTGATTTTCCTGACATATTTGGTCCTGTGATGATTAATATCTGATTTTTTTTATTATCAAGTTGAACATCATTTGGTATAAATGTCTCTTTTTCAATCATTGTCTCAACAACAGGATGCCTGCCACAAGAAATGAAAATCTCATCTGAATTATTTACAGTGGGTCTTGTATACCTGTTTCTTTTCGATAGAAAAGTAAAACACAGGAGTAAGTCAAGGAATGCTATTGCCTTTGCTGTATTCTGAATTTCTTCTACCCTCTGAGATACCTTTGCCCTGATATCACAGAAGATATTGTATTCCATACTCTTAATCTTTTCCTCAGACCCCAGAACTCTGTTTTCATACTCCTTTAATTGTGGTGTGATAAATCTTTCACAATTCGTCAGGGTTTGTTTTCTAATATAGTCATCTGGAACATATTTCAGGTTGGGTTTCGTAATCTCTATAAAGTAACCAAATACTGAATTGTATCTTACTTTTAAGGATGAGACGCCTGTTCTTTTTTTCTCTTCCCTTTCAAGATTCGCTATCCAGTTCTTGCCCTGTGATACAACAGCTCTTATTTTATCCAGTTCTTCGTTGAAACCATCCTTGATAATTCTTCCTTCTGTAATTGCTAATGGCGGCTCGTTCACTATAGCATCATCAATGATTTTTACGATGTCAGTGAAATCTAAAAGTTCACTCTCTATTTGTGTGAGCAACTTAGCTTTTAACCCTTTCATCTCTTTTTTCAAAATAGGTATTTTTGAGAGTGAACCCTTTAGTTGGATAAGATCCCTTGCATTTGCTCGCTCTGTTGCTATTCGTCCCATCAATCTTTCTATATCCGAGATTGATTTCAGAATTTTCCTCAATGCTTTTGTTTCAGTTTCATTATTAAGTAACTCAGCAACTGCCTCAAGCCTTTCCTTAATAGTTCGTAGTTTGTAAAATGGTTTAAGAAGGGTCATCCGGAGAAGGCGGGTCCCCATCGGTGTTATTGTTTCGTTAAGTATGCTGAACAGGGTGGATTCCGTCGAGCCATCAAATCTTCTTATGAGCTCAAGGTTTCGGACAGTTGAATTATCAAGAATAAGTTTATCATCAATATCGCTTCTCTTTAATTTCTTTATATGATTCAGGCTTCTTTTCTGAGTGGTATTCAGATAGTTCAGAACAGCTCCAGCTGCACCTATCCCGATAAAGAGCTCTTCAACACCAAAACCTGCAAGAGTATCCACATCAAAATGTCTCTTGAGTTTTTCTGATGCATACCCGTATTGAAAATCCAATTCTGACACTGACGTTAGAACGAACTCTTCAAGAAAAGAATATTCTTCATTTTCACTTACCAGAACCTCACCAGGTTCAATTCTTTTTAGTTCATCAAGAACATCTTTTTTTCTAACTTCTTCTAAATAAAAATCACCCGTTGAAAGGTCGCAATACGAAAGACCAAATTTATCTTTGCCATCTGAGTTCAGGGCAGCAAGAAATATATTTTTCCCTGAATCGAGTATGTTAGGATTTGTAACTGTTCCAGGGGTTATTACTTCAACAACATCCCTTTTTACGATACCTCTGGCAAGAGAAGGGTCTTCCAATTGTTCGCAGATCGCAACCTTCAACCCAGCTTTGATAAGTTTGGTGATATAGTTATTAGCAGCCTTTACAGGAATCCCAGCAAGCGGAACGCGATCCTCCTTGCCGTGTGGTCGTGAAGTAAGAGCAATATTTAGAACCTGTGAAGCAATTTCTGCATCTTTAAAAAAAGTCTCATAAAAATCTCCCATTCTGAAAAGCAGAATGCAGTCATCATAATTAGATTTTACACGAAAATACTGTTTTAAGAGTGGGGTAATCTTATACATGAATACCTCTTAATCCAAAGTCCAAACCACAAAGCATTAAAATTTTTAATCTCTTATATTCACTTTCGATCCCTGTTGAAATTAATTATTTTTCTCTGTCCATATGTTTTAGTTTTTTTATCTTCACAATCCAGTAAGGAATCTTTTCTTTTTCACTAAAAAGTTTTGAGAAACCTTTTGCTTCTTCCTTACTTTTAAATTCTCCTATTAAAACCCTGTAATATTTAATTCCTTCTTTCTTGCTCGTGGCGAGCCAGGCTTCATATCCTTTTTCCTTGAAAGAAGCAAGAAGGTTTTTTGCACTATCTCTGTTTTGAAAGGAACCAATCTGGATGCAGTATATGCTTCTCTTCTTACTCAGCCTCGAGATCGCTTCTTTTGCAATGCGGAACATAACCGTATCGCTATTACTTATTCTTTTATACCAACAGACTGCATCATTACTGTTTTTTAATGCTTCATAGGATGAAGCGAGCCAGAAACAGGAAGATTCAAAATATTCTGATTCAGGGAATGATGTAGTAATTTTCTTTAATGTTAATATTGCATTCTTATATGAACCCTGCAAATACTCATACTGGGAAATAGAATAAAGGGCATAATCACAAAACAGACTTTTGGGGTATTTATCTACAATTTCCTTAAAAGAGGAGAAGGATTTTTCTGCATCTTCCTCGAGTAATCCTTTGTAAAGGAGAATTTCATCCCGATTTTTATCAGTGGGTGGTATTTTTTCAAGTTCTCTCCTTGCATTGTTAAATTTACCACCTTCGTATAACTCTTTTACATTTTCTATATCAGGGTTATTTTGAACATTGAAGATGATAAGGAAACCAAGAGAGAAAAGAATATTCATTAGAAGTTTCTCTCTCCTGCCTGGGTTTGTAACCACCAATTAAAATTAATGGTGATTCCGTCCTGGTTCTCCTCAGCAGCATGAATTAACACTTTTGCATAGTGAGGTTCCATATCGGTGATCATATAGTAATAGTAGCCAATATAGGGAATTCCACACTCTTCTGATGGAGAGTATCCAGACTCAGGGGCAGTATTCATATTGTCAAGACTCTTTTGAATACCTCCACCATGTGGTGTTTTGAGAAGTCCGTATGTTTGATATGCCTCAAGCTTAAATGAACCATAAGTTTCACCCTTGAACATGAAAGTAAATATTGCATCATTGTTTTTCGGGGCAAAAAGACTATCGGAGCCGGAAATAACATTGGGAGCAGGAACAGGGTTTAATCCACATCCATTCATAAAAAGAAACATTTGAAGTACAACGAACATAAAAAGGGTCCAAATAATTTTTTTACTTATAATTTCATACTCCTTTCTCTAATTTGTATGTTTCCCATTCTTTACATTCTGGACATCTGATTATGAACTCTTTTGAAATGGAACCGCATCTCTTGCATCTGAATATCTCTCTTTTTTTGTACACATCGATGATATGGCGGAGTGCAGCAACGGAATCATTTTTTGCCAGTTCCATCTCTGTCAATAATTGTAGAAGGCACATCTCAATGGAATCGGGATGTGACTCAACTCCATTTTTAAGGAGTTCCTGTGCTTCATTCAATCGTCCCATTTTCAGATAGTAATCTGCAAGGGAAATAGTCGTTTTATAGTCATCTGGATACCTTTCGAGAACATCCTTGTAGGTCTCTTCCATCTTTTGGAATTCGCCTTTATCAAAAAAAGCCTTCATTATTCTTGGAAAAACAATATATGCACTCTCTGTATCCAGCTCAATTATCTTTTTGTATAATTGAGTTGCTTCTTCAATGTTTCCATTTGAATATTCTATATCACCGGAATAGATGAGTGCGGGAATATTATCTGGTTTCATTTTCAGGACACGCTTTAAAACCTTCACTGCCCAATCTTTATTACCCTTCTTTTTTGCCTCGTATGCTGCATAGACCTCAAAGTTAAAAAGTCTTTCTTTCTGATAATTAAAAAGTTTTGCCATTTTTCTGAATGTTTCAATGGCGTCATTCCATAGAGAAGATTTCTCATAGGTAAGAAGAAGAAGTTTATAATACTGTTCATTCTGGCGTTCAGATTTAAGCAATCTCTTCAAGGTGTCAGTCGCCTTCTGGTATGCTTTAAGTACTAAATAATCTCTGGCTGTCTGAAAGAGAATTCTATTTATTGTTGTTTTAGCGAGCCCTCTTCTTGCAAGTAGATACCTGTGTATCTGAAGTGCCTTTGAGGGGTCACTCCTCTTTCTCAGGAGTTCGGCGAGGCGAATATATGCTTCTACATTATCACTATCTTCCAGAACCGTTTTTTGAAAATTTTTTAGCGCCTGTTCTTCATCTCCATCTATTAAGGAAATCAGCGCTTCTTCATATGGAGAAGTCTTTACTCTACGGTTTTTTTTCATAATCAAGAGAAAAATTAAGAGTAATATGAAGAGACAACCAAGAACAATCGGAATTATCCAGTAACCACTCATTTTGACTCCTTCTTTTCTTTTCCTTCACTTTCTTTGATTTCTTCTTTCGCTTTTTCTGTGCTCTTATCTTCAACTATCTCTTCAACAGGAAGATTTCTCAATGATGTTAGTTCTTTTTTTAATTCCCTCAATTCATTATTTGTTCTCCACAGTCGGCTTTTCAGTCGTATCTCATCTATAACAGCAACGATAATTGTAAAGATAACACCAATAGCAAAGGTTTCTATAAGAACAAGTGTAAGTGGAATATTATTGAATGTCCAGGTAAGAAGCGAAACATTAACAATTGTTGCTGCATTCTGCGTTCCTATAATAATTCCTATTATTGTAAAAATTGCTGCCCAGAGCAGTATAAATAAAACCATTTTCCCTCCTTTTTAGATTGTCAACAGGGATTTGAAGAGATTAGAAGAGATTTTATTTTTTCTATTTCATTTATTTCTTAAATTCTCTTTCAATCACTGTTAATTTTATTCTTTATTATCTCCTTACTGTCTACTATCCTTTTCCGCGTTTCTCCCACTCTCCCTTTCTCCATTTATGTCTGTTGGGGACAAGCCCCAACGCTACATTTTTTCTTGCTTTCTTCACCGTTTCACCGTTTCTCACATTCTCCGTTTCTGTCTGTTGGGGACGAGCCCCAACGCTACATTTTTCCCTGGTTTCTTCACCGTTTCTCACATTCTCCGTTTCTGTCTGTTGGGGACGAGCCCCAACGCTACATTTTTCCCTGGTTCTTTTACCGGGGTACCAATTGGTGTCCAACCTTTAACTTCTTCAATCCTTACTTTTACAATCTCACCTGTACATATTCTTTCTTTCACAATCACTCTCTTATTATACAATGTTATTCCATTAGATGCAAGATAATTTTTTTCATTTTCGCCTGTAATCAGAACATCAAAAATCTTTCCTTTATTTGCTTCACTTTTCTTTTTTATGACCTCAGATTGAACACGAATTAGCTCGTTCAATCTATCTCTTTTGGTCTCTTCATTAACTGTATCAATAAAGTTGTTAGCAAGAGAATATTTCCTTGGAGAATACTTAAACATATATGCAAAATCAAAATCAATCATTTTAACTAAATTTAATGTTTCCATAAAATCCTTTTCCGTTTCATATGGGAATCCAACAATAATGTCTGTAGAGAGGGCAATGTCTTCTATCTTTGTCCGGATTTTATCGATTATTCCTTTGTATTTTTCTTGAGTATAACCTCTGTTCATCGCTTTGAGTATTCTTGAGCTTCCAGATTGGAGAGGGAGGTGTAGGAATTTTTCTATCTTTGGTTCATCCTTCATAACATTAATTACTTTGAGTGGGAAATATGCTGGATGAGAAGTAAGAAAGCTTATCCTTTCGATACCTTCTACTTTAGCTGCTTCAGAGAGGAGATAGGGAAGACCTTTTCCTCTGTCCTTATAATTATTAATATTCTGTCCCAGGAAAGTTACCCTCTTATATCCAAGTTTACCAAGTTTGCCCACTTCATTTAATATGTCTTCAATATGCCTGCTTCTCTCTTTACCACGTACGTAAGGAACTATGCAGTATGAACAGAAATTGTTACAACCCCTCATTGCTGAAACAAATGTTTCCGGTAATTCACCTCTTGCAGGAGAGAGGTCAGAATAGAGAGAGGTATCAAACAACTTAACAAATGTTCCATTTTTATCTTTAATGCAGGATGTAATTTTTCTGAGGTTATCAGGTCCCAGCACAAAGTCTATGAAAGGTTTTTCTTCGAGCAATTTTTCTTTGAGTTGCTGGGGTACACATCCAGTTACCCCGATTCTTATGTAAGGTTTCCTTTTTTTTAGCACCTTTAATGAATCTATCCTTGACAATACCCTGTTAACAGCATGTTCCCTGACAGCACAGGTGTTTACAATAATAATATCAGCATTTTCTATAGTTTCAGCCTTTATATTGCCATCCTTCTCTATAAGAGATGCAATAAGGTTTGAATCATATATATTCATCTGACAGCCGAATGTAAGAATAAAATATTTCTTCACTTTATCTCACATAAAACATTAGACACAGATAGACCTCGTTAGGATCGTTTAGTTCGTTATTATCGTTCTTTTAGTTTATCTGGTTTTTTGGATTCATTTGTCATTGCGAGTTTGACTCCTTGCCCTGTGTAATACCATTATGCACAAAACATTTTCTATTACACGGGGCTTGCTTCTCTTATGCAAAGCAATCTCATTCTTTTATAATTAGTCATTTAAGCTGTTATGTCATTTCGATTTTCTTTTTAGCTTTTTTATATTCTTTTTCAACCGCACAATGGGCTTATACCGTTCATCGTAGATGAACCAGTACCGTCCCGAAGGGACTATTACCGTTTGCAAGAACCACGCCGTTCCGAAGGAACTCATACCGTTGCGAAGCAACCATTCGTACATCCTATATCTTCAGTATATCCTTCCGTATGTATCGTATCCCGATATTCTTTCAATAAGAACATCTCTGAATTTAGTCTCGCTATTCTCTGTTTCGGGGATAAGAACCCTGATGTAATTTCCAGAGAATCCAACCATCATTTTTGTTTTCCGGTCTCTTTTTGTCTCCACAAGCACTCTGAGGTTTTTGCCAATATAATTTTCCCTGAATTTAATGGATTTTTGAAGTGCAAGTTCCCTCAATAATTCACTTCTCCTCTTTTTCTGTAATTCGTTAACCTTATCGGGCAAGATTGCCGCAAGGGTGGATTTCCTCGGAGAATATCTGAAAATATGTAGATAGGTGAAAGGTAAGCCCTTTATATAATCGTAAGTATTCTGAAATTCCATCTCTTGTTCAGAGGGAAAACCGGTAATTATATCAGCACCAATACTGCAGTCAGGTATTAGTTCGTTTATTTCAATCAGTTTACGAGAGACATCAAAATGATTATATCTTCTACCCATTGCTCTCAAGATTTTTTTATCAGCACTCTGGAGTGAAATATGAAAATGGTGGCATATTTTCTCAGATACAGAAACATAATGGATAAGTTCTTCGCTTATCTCTTCCGGGTTGAGCGAGCCAAGCCTTATTCTTTCAAGTGGCTCAATCTGTTCAATCTCTTTAAGGAGTTTTACAAGATTCTTTCCTTTATAACTATATCTGCCTATGTGAACTCCTGTCAGGGAAATCTCCTTAAATCCATTTATAACAAGAGCTTTAATCTCACGTTTGATTTCTTCTACAGATCTTGAATGCTCTTTCCCTCTTAAATATGGGACGATACAGTATGAACAGAATCTGTTGCAACCCGATTGTATCTTGACGAACGCTCTTGTATGTTCAGCAAATCTGCTGATATTTTTCCTGCTTAAACCAAAGAATTTCTCAAAAAATGAAGACTTCTCCGAATTTGTCACATAGACATCAACTTCTTGAAGAAGTTCTTGTATATCTTCAGGGTAACAACCAGTAACAATGATTTTTGCACCCTTTGACTTTCTCCTTGCCCTTCGGACGATATTCCTCGATTGCTGGACTGCACTCATAGTCACAGAACAGATATTGATTACATAGATGTCAGCAGTATCATTGAAATCGGTGATTTCGTATAATGCTTCCTCTGCCATTTCCCTCAGAAGTTGAGTATCGTATTGATTCAGTTTACAACCGAGCGTCTTAAATGCAATCTTCATAAGGAACACTATATTATAAAACGATGTATGAGTCAAGAATTTTCTTTCATAAGGTAGCCGCAGGTTTCAGAGGCTGTGCCAAAATACCGTTTTTAGGTAGGCGCAGGCTTTACCCTGAACCATACGGTGCAGGGTTTAGCCTGCGAACTTAATTTCTTATAATACAATGAATTACGCAACCTAAAGGTT
>SOKM01000115.1 GCA_004375785.1 Candidatus Cloacimonadota bacterium
TTAATCTGCTCGGTAAGCGAAAGATTCTTTTCAATAACAGGAGAAGCAGAGGCTATCTCGTCACAGTATATGCATCCAATGTCTCCATTGGTTCTATTTGGACAGGTTGCACCAATTGATACTGGGACCTTATAAACCTTGAAGCCGAATTTTTCTTTCAGGTGTTCATTAAAATTGGTATAATAGTTCATTTGAGAATTATGTAGTTGTATTAGTTTAATTGGTTCAATTTGTTTTATTGGTTAAAAAGATATACTGCATAGCTGTGAACGAAATAATCTCTATTTATTTCTTGTTTCATCGTATGAAATGAACCTTTTCTATTTTTTTATTTTGGCCTGATGTGAATGTGCAGAAGTAAATACCGGAGGGAAGTAGTGTGCCGTTGTTGTCCCTGCCGTCCCAGGAAACGGCAGTGCCAAGTGACGAGTGGACAGTGCCCAGTGAAAAGTCTTTCACTAAACGACCACCCAAGTCGTAAATTTTTAATTCTATGGTCTTTTTCCTTTGCCCTTTGCCCTCTGCACTAAGCCCTATGCTGGGAAGGGTTATGGTGATATGGGTGGAAGTGGTGAATGGATTCGGGTGGCAGCAAAGTTTTCTCTCTTCTCTCGTCTCTTCTCTCTTTTCTGCCTGTTTAATCCCTGTATAGTAAAATGCGTCTCTTAATGCACCCCACAATTCTTCCCTTGTTCCGTCATAGCCAAGTGCCCACATTCCTGCACCGCAGAGGTTACTGTCAATAACTACCTGATATTTTATTCTAAGACTCAAGGAATCGTCAAACCAGCCCTGGTACCACCCGTCTCCAGTTATATAGTTTTTATACCAGACGGTTTTCGATGTATCATCCCAGAGTTTTCCATAGACAGAGGATGAATCCGCTGCTCTTTTATAGGTAAGAGCACCTCCTGTGCCCCTTGTTGGTGATTTTATACTATCATTTTCCGTTGGCCACCTTAAACCGTAATAAGGGCAGCCAAGAATAAATTTATCCCTGTAAATGCCATACTGTATGTAATTATTAATTGTCCACATAACGCTGTAGGTCCCCCATAGTGTGCTTGAAGGAAGGGGTGAAACAGGGCCTGCATATGAAGAACCCGACCAGTAGTAATTATATGCCATTATAAAGAGTCCATCGGAATGCAAAGCAAGTTCATCGTAATCGAATGCATTGCCCCAGTCAACAGCAGGTGTGGCAATCGCAATGTGTGAGCCAGGGAGGTTTGTATGAAAACAGTCAGTCAGTTCTGTCATGAAGAGCGTCAGGCTATCCTTGACAGCATTGGTCGGGAATTCAAAATCTATGGTGGCACCATCTAGTGCGTAAGTCATTACAAGAGCGTAAAGGTTATTAACAGCATCTGTTCTTGCAGAAGCCGAATTGAGAAGATTTATAATGGTTGCATCATCAAATTGTGTTGCAGTAATCATAACCATTGCCCCATTGGAATGTGCTATATTTCTAAGATTTTCAAGAATGGAAACATTGGGAACAGTTCCAAGGCTTCCGTCACCATTGAGTTCAACAGAAAAGTAGGCAATATGAGAAAGTAAATCATACTGCAAGTAATCATAAGATGTCCCCATCCAGTATGGGTAATAGCCATAAACAATCTTACTCAGCGGCCTTTCGGTTGTTTTTAAGGGGATAATCCTATCAGGTGAAGGGACTCTGATGACCTCACTCTGATGTTTCCTCCATTCTACTTCATGAATACCCTGGTAATCATCAGAAAAGAGAAAACTTAGAATAAGAAAGGCTACTGATAGACTATTCAATCAACCTCCATATTTGATGGTCTGTCAAAACATCGTTTTAATAACTTTTATTTTACCAGAGATAACTCAAGAAGTCAAGTGTTTTGAAACTTGGTTTTACTCTCTCCCCGTTTCTTGGTTAGTTTATCCACCTTTTCCATCCAGCCCTTCGCTCCTGCTTTCTTGAAGATTTTCTCTGCTTCCTTTAGTTTTTGGAGTGCAACAACGATGTTGTTGCCTGTTTCTAACATAATCTTCGCTAGTTCGAAAAGGGATTTTGCGAGTTCCAGTTTTATGTTTTGTTTTCTTGCAATGGAGATAGACTTTTTAAGATAAGTTAGAGCCTGTTCAGGTTTTTGTTGTGATAATGCAAGGCCAAGAGCTCGTAAGGCAAGAACTTTATTTGTCTTGGCGCCAGTCTCCTCTGCAAGGGAAAGGGCTCTCTTAGCAAAATCTGCAGCGGGTTTATAGTTTTTAATTATGGTATTCAACTCAGCAAGATTTACGTATGCTTCAGAAAGATCAATTTTCCCCCCTGTTTGTTTGACTATTTCTTCTGCTTTTTCAAGATATTCCCGCGCATCATCGAATCTCTGAATCTCTGTATAGAGACTTCCAATACCAAGGTAGGCACGACTGATTTCTCTTTGAATACCCATTGTCTCATATATAGCAAGGTGTCTTTCAAAACAGTTCAAGGCTTGTTTAATTTCTCCTCTCTCGCGATGAACACATCCGATGACCTGTGAAGCCAAACCGATTCCCCCTTTATATCCAATTTCCTCAAACAGCCCGAGGCTTTTTTTACCGTATTCCAGAGCTTTATCAAGCTCTCCTTTATCAAAATAGACAAACCCGATGTTACCTGTTGCAACACCAATACCCCATTTGTCACCAATCTCTTCTGCTATGGTCAAGTATCTTTTATAATATTTCAATGCTGTGTCAAGACCACCTTTATATCTGTAGACAATCCCGATGTTGTTAGAAACCTGTCCAATTCCACCTTTGTTCCCAATCTCCTCTGAGATAGCAAGGCATTGCTTATAATATTTCAAAGCTTTATCAAGTTCGCCAGCAAGATAGATATGTCCCATATTGAAAAAAACCGCAGCAATTCCGGATTTGTTCCCGATTTCCTCTGATATGGCAAGGCATCTTTTGTAATACTTTAATGCTCTATTGCTTTCTCCCTTGACTCTATAAACAAGTCCGATGTTTCTGCAGGCTTGCCCGATTCCCCATTTGTAACCAATCTCTTCTGTGATCTCAAGTGAGCGCTTGTAAAATTCTAAAGCTTTATTAAGTTGACCTTTTCTATAATAAACAGCCCCGACGTTAATATAGCCGTCAGCAATGCCCCGTTTGTCTTTCAATTCTTCACGGATTGCCATTGCTTTCTGCCGATGCTCCAATGCTCGGTCATAGTCACCCCGTCTATAGTAGATACCTCCGAGTGTGTTCAATCCATGGGCATAAATGCGGGGTTCTTTATTTTTGTCTATTTTGGAAAGTGCTTGCTCTATTGTTTTTTCTGATTTTTTGAAGTCGCTCCTTCCCCGTGAAAGCAGTTTAGCATAATCTATTAGTATTTCTGATAAAAGGGGTTGTTCGGGAATGGTTTTTAGCAATTCTATTGAATTTTCGTAATGGAGAATCGCTGTATCGTACTCGCTTTTATTGGAAAAAATATTTCCTATCTTACTTTTTACTCTTGCTTTTTTTTCTACACCCCCATAATACTTTAAGGCTTTTTCAAAATCTTTCAGTGCACTATCGTATTCTGCTTTCAGTTCTTTTACATCACCTCTTTTTTCAAGAAGTTCTGCTATCTTTTCGTTTTCCTCTTCAGCAAATAACATTTCGTGGATTTCTATTGATTTTGTATAGCATTCTATTGCGGAATTGTTTCTATACAACTCCTTTTCTGTATCACCCGCTTTTTTGTAGTAGTAATATGCTTTTTCAAAATCATTGGCATTATAATAATGTAGAGCAAGAATATTATAATGGTCTTCGATTTTCTCCTGAAAAATATCTTCCATGCACTCTGCAACTTTTTTGTGGATTTGTCTTCTTTTCTTTTTCAACAGTCCTTGATAGCAAATATCCCGCGTTAAGATATGTTTGAAAATATATTCTGTATCGGGTGAAATAACTGCTGTTTGGGATTTTTTCATCATTATGAATTGACGCTCCTCAAGTGTATTTAGAGAATACTCAAGGTTATTTATTTCACTTACACGGGAAAGAATCTTATAGAGAAAACTCCTTCCAATAACCGATGCTATGCCAAGCACTTCTTTTACCTCAGTGGGGAGTTTATCTATTCTCGCTCTTATCACTGCTTCAACTGTGTCCGGTATTTCAAAGGATGATATATCTGCAACAACATCCCATTCTTCGTTTTTCATTTGTAAGAGCTTTGCATCAATAAGTGTCCCTATGATTTCCTCTATATAAAAGGGATTCCCTTCTGATTTTTTAATAATAAGAGAAGATACGTTCTCGGAAAGTCCGGGGATTTTCAGAAGGTTTTGAACAAGAGTTTTTGCATTATTTATTCCAAGCGCTTGCAACTTAATCTCTGAATATCCCTTTTTTAGGATTTTTTGTATAGATTTTCTGATTTTATTTACTCCGCTTTCTTTTTCAGGTCTCATCTCAAAAAGGAAAAAAATGGGGTCATCCTTTAATCCGTCAAGAAGAAATTTCAGAAGTTCTATTGATTCAGAGTCAATCAGATGCATATCTTCAAAATAGAGAAGCAGGGGTGTCGTCTTTGCTATTTTCCTGAAGAGTGCTTTTACAGAAGCAAAAGTCTGTAATTTCAAGGGTTCAGGTTCAAGGTATTTTATTTTTTCCTGTAGATGCTCTGGAACATTTAAAGAAAGAAACAGACAGAGATAAGGATAATATTCATTGATTTTATCTTTAAATAAAAATTTGGCTTTTCGCTTCAATTTCTCTTGACCCTCTATTTCAAACTCGGCTATTTCAAGAAATGAACGGATTTGCTCCTGGAATATTCGGCAGGGGAAGTGTTTCCCATATGAAAGTGCACTTCCGCTCAGCCACTCCACTTTTTTTCCCGCATAATCTCCTATTTCTTGTATTAGCCGTGATTTACCAAGCCCCGTTTCACCAATTACAGAGACAGCCACTGCTTTACCTGTTAAATGGTGATTTAATGCAGATTTGAGTGCTTTTAATTCTTTATCCCTTCCCACAAGTGATGAATAAAGACCTGGAATTCCACGCTTGCGCATAGGGGTTCCCTTTTTCCCTATAACCCTGCAGGGAATAATTTTTTCAGATTTACCTTTCAGCGTAACAGGTTCAAGCACATTCATCTCAAACAGGTATGAAGTTTTTTTATAAATAGATTCACTTACAAGTATTTCATCTTTTGCTGTTTCCGTTAGTCGTTCAGCAAGATTGACAGTGTCTCCCATAACCGTATAATCCATCCTTAAATCTGACCCCACAGCGCCAACAATTACAAGACCGCAATTTATTCCGATATGAATAGAAAGATTTGTCTTCTGTTCTTCGTTAAATTTATCCAGTGCGCCCATTATCTCCAATGCTGTGTGAACTGCGCGTTCCTGGTCGTCTTCGTGTGTTATCGGTGCTCCGAATAATGCCATTATGCAATCACCGATGAGTTTATCTATTGTTCCTTCATATTCATATACAATCGCTATCAATACTTTGAAAAGATTATTTATAATATCAGTTACTTCCTCTGGGTCGAGTTTTTCAGATAATTCTGTAAATCCAGAAACATCAGCAAAAAGGACTGTGACATTTTTTCGTTCACCTTCTATCTTTGCAGAAAGAATCTTGTTCTTCATTGTTTCAGGGAGCGTACTCTTTACCATTTCAAGACGCTTGTCTTGTGGAGCCGTTAGGGGTGTTGCACACTGATTACAGAATTTTGACCCTTCCGGATTATCAGATCTGCATTTCGGACATTTCATAATGACCCTTCTATTTTCTTCAGCCAAAGCTTAGCTTCTGTGTCTTTAAGAACCCTTACGAGTTCGAAAAGGGATTTTGCAAGAAGACTAAATACACCTGCCCTACCTTTAATCGCCCTGATAAAAAGGTCTTTTCTGCTGCCTATATCTTGCTTTGTCATCAGTTGATTGTTATTGGTCAATAGTCATTAGTAATTGGGTCATTCGTTGCTTACTTCCTTCTTGTCTCTCCCGCTTTCGTAATCGCAAACTTGGTTGCTATGGGTCCTATTATCTCAAAGAAAATCGTGGTCGCAGCAATTGTTGTAACGATGATAGTGCCCAATTCTTTTCCTGCTTCCCCATATATTGAGAACTCCCTTATAATAAGAAGAGAAAGTCCGATTGCAACACCAGCTTGTGAAAGGAGCCCGAGTCCGAGATATTTTCTTAGCTTCCTTGGGGCTTTTGAAATAGAAGCTCCCAGGGAAGCTCCACCAATCAGCCCTGAACTCCTGGAGACTATATAGATTAGACCTATTAATCCCATCGCCGGAAGTAGTTTAATATTAAGATGTGCACCCGCAAGGACAAAAAAGACGATGTATATTATTGGAACGGTTTCGTCAAATATCCTTGATACTCGTCTATGCAGCAATGGGTAGAAATTTGCAGCAGCTATTCCCATTGATAGATTTACGAGGATTAAAGATATGTTTAAGAAATTAGAAATGCCGGTAAAGAGAAAGATAAAGCCAAAGACGATTATCATTGTTTCTTCTCGCGTATGAACCTTTCTTAGAATGTAAGGAAGTAGTATACCGGCACACCCTCCGATTACAATAGCTAAAAGGATGTGATAGATGGGGACAAGAAAAATATTTAGGAAAGAGATAGACTCAGCACTAAAAACTGAAGCCTTTATTATGGTTGCCATAAAGACATAAATCATTATGCCAAGGCCATCATCGAGTCCAACAATTGCAAGAAGTGAGTTTGTAAGAGTACCTCTTGCTCTATATTCCTGAAGCACAGCAATGGTTCCTGCCGGTGCACTCGCAGGTGCTATGGCTCCAAGAAGTAGAGCAAGCTCAATTCTACGGGTTAGGATAAAGATAGTTATACTGACCAGTAGGAATGCTCCGAGGGATTCTGTTAGCATCATTATAAATATTCCTTTTCCAATCCGCCTGAATTTTCTAAATACCAGTTGACTCCCAATAATGAACCCAACAATGCCAAGTACAATATCCGTTATGAATCCTGTTTTTGCAAGGAATTGCGGGTTGATAAGATTGAGCAGTGATTGACCTAAGAGAACACCAATAATAAGATATCCCGTTACACCTGGAAGTTTGATCCAATTTGAAAGTTTCTTTCCAAGAAAACCCGCAAGAATGATGATACCTACAAGCAGTATAAAGTTCATATTATTACAATTCTATAACATAACTATATTGTATTGTCAAAGGGAATTTTGAAAGAATTTTGGGGTACCAGAGAAAGAGATAAAGAAGAACAGATTAATTTAATAACTGCGATACTACAAGACAGATGGATAGAAAAAATGAAAATACGGAATTATTTGTGATTAAATAAAATTTATGTGAGACTAAGTTCTATTAAACAACTATTATATATACCAGATAAGAAAAATAGTATAATCTAAATCCTTAAAATCTATAGTATGACCTTTTAATTCAGTTGTCTGGGACGTAGACCCATGTTCTGTTATCGTTTTCTCCTTGAATAATGAGAAGGTGGAAATAGTGTTAATGTTAAGTGAAAGAAACGGTTTCAGGAATTTCTCATAGCCCAATCCCATATTAAAAGCGTAGGTTTGTTTGTCTTTTTTTATTATGTATTTTTCAGAAGGATAGTAGCCAGAATAATACTCATCCCTTGTTTTGTGGTATTCTAATCCGAATCCCAATATTGTTAGTAGATTTGCTTCAGCAACCCTTGAAAACTTAAAGTAACCATTCATTTCAATACCATAAAGGTTTTCAGACGACTTGACACTATCCCCTTTAGAAGAGCTATTATCCATAAGGATATTTATCTCAGGTGCAATGTAGAATGATGGCTTGAGCTTAAACCTCATAGTAAAAAGTGAAGGAGAAAGAAACGAATTACCGATTGTCTGTCCAATTCCAAATCCAACCTTCTGAGTTTTTGATGCAAAAACAAATGTTGGGACCATAAGAAAAAGAAATAGCCATTTTTTCATCTTACCTCCTTTAAGGTAAAATTATATTATAATCTTTAAGAAGCAGAATATCTTCTACTTCTCCTTCTCCAACTTTAACACCATTCTTATCTATGATATCTATCAAAAGCCAGAAATATCTTTTTATAATACCCTCATCAGAGTAATATTCATCCCAATAAATGTCAGAGTCAAGAATTCCGTCATTGTCAATATCATAAAGGGTTCTTGTTTTCCAGCACAAAAAGTTTCCTGTTTCTGTTTCTACTTCTTCAATATCAATTATTTCTCTCACCGCATACCAGGGGTAATTAAAGAATGTCCATTCATCTCCAACCTCAGGCGGATAGGAAAGCATCTTTCTTATGTCGTGAATGAGAGAGTCAAGTAGCGGGAGTGTATCTCTTTTAGAAAAGTTACCCAAATTCATAATCCATATCTCGAGTTCTTTAATATTGTTGAAAGTCCTTTCCTTAAACCTAATCTTATATTTGCCCTTGTATGGATTATATGAATGGGTTGAGTTGGAAATAGAATAGGCAAGCTGATAAAAACCATCTTCAAGATTTGCATAGTACTGGGTGAAATAATATTCGTCTTCTTGCAGTATATAGGTATTCCATCTTCGTATTACTTTTCTTCCTTTGATTTCCCAGTGAATAGTATCTGAAGGAAAAAGAAAGGTATCACCCTGCTCTGGATAATTAGTAATTGTAGATGTCTGTATGTAGTTCCATTGATTACCAACAGCAAGGGGGAAGAAATAACCAGGATGGGGGCTGAATATGGGATAATCCCTTGAGCAACTCAAAAGGAGTAGAAGTAGAAAAAGAAAATTTCTCATGCTAAATAATATATCATACGAGGAGATTAATGTCAATTTTTTTCTTAAATTTTCTTCCTCTTCCATCCTCCTTTATAATAAAAAATTGCGACGA
>SOKM01000157.1 GCA_004375785.1 Candidatus Cloacimonadota bacterium
GTCGTTTCTATTGCCTCTTTCAGGTTACTCCCAACACCTGTAACCCCGAGAACCCTGCCACCTGATGTAAGAAGTTTTCCATTTTTCCTTTTTGTTCCTGCATGAAAAACGAAAACATCTTCTTTCTCTTTTATCTTATCCAATCCTTCAATCTCTTTTCCCTTTTCATACCTACCGGGATAGCCACCAGAAGCAAGGACAACACAGACTGCACTTTTAGAAGACCACTCACTCCTTGCATTTTTTAATTCACAATGAAGAGTCATTAAAAGGGTTTCAACGATATCTGAATCGAAGAGGGGCAGGATTGCCTGAATTTCCGGGTCGCCGAACCTGCAGTTAAACTCTAAAACCTTTGGGCCGTCCTCTGTAATCATAAGACCCGCATAGAGAACACCTGTATATTTTGCTCCCTCTTTTTTTAACCCATCCAAAACGGGAAGGATGACGCTGTCTATTACCTTTCCCGTCGCTTCCTGGTTAAGAACTGGAGCTGGTGCATAAGCGCCCATTCCACCCGTGTTTGGTCCCTTATCATCGTCATAAACCTGTTTATGGTCCTGAGATGAAACGAAAGGAAGGATGGTCTCTCCATCTGTTAAAACCAGAAGCGATACCTCTTCCCCCCTTAAAAATTCCTCTATAACAATCGTTTCACCCGCACTGCCAAACCTCTTATTTAACATAATGTTCTGAACGGTTTGTTTCGCATCATCCATATTATTTACAATAATGACGCCCTTTCCTGCAGCAAGTCCACTCGCTTTTATAACAATGGGGAAGCTCTGTTTACTTAAATATGCAATTGCCTTTTCTGGAGACTGAAATTCCTCGAATCCTGCCTGGGGAACATCCGTTTTCTTCATTAACCCTTTTGCGAATGCCTTGCTTCCTTCAATCATCGCTGCATTCTTTGTTGGTCCGAATATTGTCAAACCTTCTTCCCGAAAAATATCTGTAATTCCCTCAACAAGTGGAGATTCAGGACCGACAATGGTTAAGTCAATTCTTTCTTTCTTTGCAAAACTGAGCAAACCACCTATATCTTCTGCCTTAATCTCAACATTATTGGCAATCTCTGTCGTTCCTCCGTTTCCAGGTGCACAAAATATCTCATCTACAAGGGAACTCTTCTCTATTGCCCATACAAGGGTATGCTCCCTCCCACCTCCTCCAACAACAAGAACTCTCATTCTCACCTCCTGGTATAATTAATTATGCCTGTTCTTCACATAGACAAGCTACTCAACTGGTCTATGGTTCTATCTTTAAAAGATAAACATCATAATAACCTGCTCCGAACGAATGTGTATATCCTGCAATGATATATCCACCATCAGTTGTTTGTTTTACTGAACGACCAAAATCTTGAAGCGTCCCGCCATAGGTTTTTGTCCATAGTGTATCACCATTTGAATCCGTCTTTATAAGATATACATCCTCCCACCCCTCGCCAAACGACTTTGTAAATCCTACAACAATGTATCCGCCATCCAAAGTCTGTTCAACTGAATAGGCTTTCTCATCATTTGTTCCGCCGCAGGTTTTTGTCCAGAGGATATCTCCACTCTCATCTGTCTTTACAAGGTAGACATCTCTTTTACCTGCACCAAACGACTCTGTAGTCCCAGTAATAATATATCCACCATCAGTTGTCTGTTGAACTGAATATCCGCAATCATGTTTATAACTTCCATATGTCTCTGTCCATAGGGCATCACCAAGAGAATCTGTCTTTATAAGATAAATATCAGCATCACCGAACGCCTCTTTATATCCAGCTATAATGTATCCACCATCAAAGGTCTGTTGAACTGAATTGCCCTTATCGTCTTCTGCCCCTCCGTAAATTTTTGTCCAGAGTGTATCACCATTAGCATCTGTTTTTATGAGATAAACATCCTTATCACCAGCTGAAAACGAATTCGTCCAGCCTGTAACAATGTATCCACCATCTTTAGTCTGTTGCACTGAAGTACCTACATCGCTGGAGTCTCCGCCGATGGTTTTTGTCCACTGAATAGTACCAGATGGATCTGTCTTTATCAAGTAAACATCCGCCCAGCCTAAACCAAATGGTTCTGATGTATATCCAGCTATAATGTATCCACCATCAGAGGTCTGTTGAATTGAATTGCCTTCATCAAAATCGTTTTCACCATATGTTTTTGTCCAGAGAGCATCCCCGCTCTCATCTGTCTTTACAAGGTAGGCATCTGTTTCATATGCACGAAGTAAATATGTAGTTCCAGCAATAATGTATCCGCCATCGGAAGTTTGTAAAACTGAAAAGCCATACTCATAGGAACTTCCTCCAAAAGTTTTTTCCCACTCTACCCTACCTTTTTCGGGTTGCTTTTCAGGCTCGATTGTTTTCTTCGTACAGGTAGTAATCAGAAAGAAGCAGAAAAGGACAGCAACCAAGCTTTTCAAAATACACTCTCATTCTTTTTACTTATCATTTAGGTTCATTCTTTTGTTTTCATCCTACATCCTACATCTTACATCCCATAATTTCTTACTTATCTATATTCCGGGTGGAGTTCAAAATTTTCTCCTTCGATGACCCACTTGTCCCAAGGGTGAATGATAAGTGAATCCGTTTCCACACCAGCTCCTTGCAAAACTCCCCAAAATTCTCCCAGTTAGTTTCGTATTTGCCTGTATGTTTATGATTCTTTGTCATTTAATATCCTCTTTTAACCATAACTAAATGTAACCTATGGTATACAAAAAGTCAAGATTTTTTGTAAGGCTTAATTTCCTTTCAATCCCTGTTAATTTTGTTTTTCCTTGACAAAAGGTAAGAAAATTGTTAAATATATAGTAAACTAAAGAGAATGAGTAAGGGATCTAGGATGTAAGATGGAAGAAAAGAATAGTTCCTGCGGAACGGTAAATAAAGGGATGTTTGAAAGCGAGCAATTGGAATTTTAACTTTAGACTGTTGGTTTTTGGTCTAACGTCTGAATTCAAGGCTTAATGAAAGGAAATAATTATGTCAATCTTAACGAAAAGATATGCAGGATTTAAAAGACATTTTTATAGAACCGGACCCATAGATTTTTCAAAAGAACTGAAATCTTACAAAACCTTGCTTATCCATCCCGTTATGGAGCCGGGACGAGAGATTTTCTCCCTTCCTGCAATTGAGAGTATTATTGCACAGAAGGGTGAAAGGAATGTGATGTTACTCATTAATGAAAAACTCAAATTCTTTTTTAAGGATATTCCTTCGAAGAAGATTTTTTATAAGTGTTTTTCCTCACCCCTCTCTTCGAATTATAAAAAGTTAAAGGAAAGTCTCAAGGGAAAAGAGTATGATATTTTTGTTGAATTAAACAGCTTTAATGAGGATATTCTAACAATGTTTGCCCTTATTCCAAAATCAAGGATCCGTATGTGCGTGAATGGTTCAAGAGAAAACCCAATTTTCAATATGATTATTACTACTGATAAATTGCATAATGAGATTGAGAGGAATAATGTGGTCCTTAAACCGCTTGGAATAAAGAGGAAGAAGAAACGGATAGATTGGCAGAAACATACTGCTACAAGAAAGGAAAAAAGGAAAATCGGAATTGCCGTTTATAATAATAAGACAGCTCTCAGGCTTTTTTCCCTTTTAAAAAATAGAAACTTTACACCTTTTCTTTTCGTTAACGAAAGAAAAAAAGTGGAAAAGATGAAAAAAAAGATTGGAGATGCTCTATTGCCTATTTATCCACTTGAGAAAGTTTACGAGGAGTCAGTTTCCTGTGAATCTATTATTACTTCAATAAACCCTGTCTTTTCAATAGGATTTCTTCAAAGGAAGAGAATGCTTCTCTTAATTGAAAGAGACAAAAATTTTCTTCCTTTTGATGGTCATCATATAGAAGTACTTTCGCTCAGCGAGAAGTCGAAATCACTTTTTAATAAGGTAAATGATTTTATTGAGGGGAAATAATGTATCTTAGACTACTTTCATATATTAAACCATATAGGACATTTTTCATCCTTTCCTTTATCACTATGATAATTTTTGCACTTATGAGCGGTTTCTCTCTCGGAATGATATCACCACTTGTGATTACCATATTCTCTAAGAACGGAAATGCACTTTCTCTTCTTGGAGAAAGCAATATAAGAATTCTTAAGATAATTGACAGATGGATGTTTGAATCATCTCCACTTGTTGCATTAAAAAGACTTTCTCTTATTATTATTATCCTCTTCTTTCTTAAAGGGCTCTTTCAATATTTACACACATACTTCAATTGTCGTGTAGAACAGGGAGTTATAAAGGATATACGAAATCATTTTTACAAACATATTCATACTCTCTCGCTCGGTTTTTTTAGCAAGAGCAGTACTGGGAATCTTTCTTCAATAATAACCAACGATGTTGAAATCGTCAGAGAATCAGTTTCAAAAGGGTTTATAGAGATTGTCAGAGAAAGCACTCTGATTTTAATATATACTTTCTTAGTTATCTGGGCAAGCTGGCGGCTTGCAATCCTTTCCATTATCGTTGTGCCTCTCTCAATTCTTCTGATCGCTAAGGCTGGAAAAAAGTTAAGAAAAAGAGGAACGAGGATTCAGGAGAGAATGGGAGATATAATGGCTACCTTTACCGAAACGATTTCTGGCATTCGAATCGTTAAAGCCTTTGCAATGGAACATTTTGAACTTAAAAAATTTTTCAGGAATTCATTTAACTATCTTAAGACAGTGGTCCACTTTGAAGCCTTAAAACTTTCTATCTCTCCTTTAACAGAATTCCTGGGAGCAATAGCTGCAAGTATAATACTTCTATATGGAGGATACCTCATCCTCGTGACACAAACCCTTTCACCTGATAGATTCTTTGTTTTTCTCGCTGCTTCTCTATCCCTTATGCAGCCGATAAAGAGGATTGGGGCGGCAAATAGCAATATCCAGAGAGGTTTAGGTGCTGCCAAAAGGATATTTGAAATACTTGACAAAGAGAAAGAGATAAAGGAATATCCAGATTCTATCCACTTTGCGGGGTTAACAAAACATATTAAATTTCGAAATGTTTCATTCAGGTATGACTCAGGGAGCCCTGTTCTCAATAATATATGTCTTGAAGTAAAAGCAGGTCAGATAGTAGCAATTGTGGGACCATCCGGAGCTGGAAAGTCAACAATAATTAACCTTATACCCCGTTTTTTTGAACCAACTTCAGGTACTATAGAGATTGATGGAATTAATTTAAGAAAATTTTCTCTAAAAAGTCTGAGGCAGGCAATAGGGCTCGTTACACAGGAAACAATACTTTTCAATGATACAATCTTTAACAATATTGCTTATGGAAGATCAGAAATCTCCCGTGAATTGGTCATGAAAATCTCAAAAGCTGCAAATGCACATAATTTTATAGAAAGATTCCCTGATGGCTATGATACCGTAATTGGAGAAAGAGGAACCACCCTCTCAGGCGGAGAAAAACAGCGTATTGCAATTGCAAGAGCACTCCTGAAAGATCCTCCAATTTTAATCTTTGATGAAGCAACTTCTGCACTTGATGCTGAATCACAATTACTGGTTCAAGAAGCAATCCATAAATTAATGGAAGGTAGAACAACAATTGTGATAGCACACAGACTGTCTACAATAAAGGATGTAGACCTTATATATGTGGTAGATGGAGGAAAGCTCGTAGGCTGTGGAACGCACAGAGAGCTTCTTCAACAGGAAGGAATATACAGAAGATTATACAAACATGTATTAGATGAGGCAGAAAGTGTTGCAGGGTAAGAAGGTAGGGATGTTTCTTATCAGGGACGATAAAGCTCTTTATAGGGCAAAAACTGGAGAGAGGAATAAGAGCAGTGTTTAATATCCGTAAAAAAAATATCCGATTGCCAGGAACACTTGCAGGCTATCTTTTCATAGGGTTCATTGCGATAGTCCTTGGTCTGTTTCTTTATTTTCAAACCCTTGTAAGGGAGGTAAGGGATTCAACAAAGATTACTTCAAAAATGTTTGCAGCGTTTTTGAAAACCGAAACAGCTGGTTATGGGGTTCACCCAAATCCAGAAATGGAAATAATATTTAAGGAAGTGATTAAAAAAATTGATTTTCCGGTTATTATCACGGATGAAAATGATATTCCGAGAGCCTGGCGAAATGTTGGTATTGACCCAAACTCTGTCTCTAACGAAATGCTTGAGAATGTTGACCCCCTGAATCCCCCAGCAGGTCCTGTAAAAAAGTTAATTGAGATAACAAAGAAACTCGATAAGGAGAATGAACCAATTAGTATGATATACAGAGGAAAGATAAAACTTGGAACGGTTCATTATGGCGAAACATCACTTGTAAAGCAACTGAAGTGGTTTCCAATCATTATATCAGGGGTAATAATAATATTTCTCATCGTTGGTTTTTTAGGATTCAGCATTGCAAGAAGAAGTGATGAAGAGCATATATGGGTTGGACTTGCAAAGGAGACAGCACATCAACTTGGAACCCCGCTTAGTTCACTTATGGGATGGGTTGAGATATTAAGAAAAGAAAATCCCGAAGAAGTCATCCTTGGATTAGAAAAGGATGTTGCCAGGCTACAAAAAGTGACAAACAGGTTCAGTAGTATTGGTCAACAGCCAAAATTAAAAGAAGGTGATGTAAACAGTGTGTTTAAAGATTCTGTAGACTACTTAAAAAGAAAATTACCCACAATAGATAATAGGGTTAAAATGAAAGAGAACTATGATGCACGAAAGAGTGTTAGCTTTGATTTTGATTTGCTCTCCTGGGTCATTGAAAACCTTGTTAAAAATGCAATTGATGCAATGGATAAGAAGAAGGGATTAATTGAGGTCAGCACCAGAGATTCTCTAAATGGTAGATATGTTGAAATAAGGATAGAAGATAATGGAAGAGGAATTTCAAAGAATGAGGCAAAGAGGATTTTTGAAGCGGGTTTCACATCCAAGCAATTTGGTTGGGGTTTGGGGTTGGCAATTACAAAAAGGATTGTTGAGGAATATCATAATGGAAGAATTCTACTTGAGAGCACACAAGTAGGTATTGGTTCTACATTTCTTATTTACCTTCCAGTTGCAAAGAAGAAAAGTGAGGGGGAAAAGGAGGGAAATTGAAGAAAAGGATTCTGTGGGTAGACGATGAAATAGCAAGCCTTCTCTCTCAGGTGACTATCCTTGAAAACTATGGGTACAGTGTAAAAGAGGTGACAAGTGGTCATGATGCGCTTGCAATGATTGAAAGGGAAAATTTTGATCTCGTATTGTTAGATGAACAGATGCCTGGCATTGATGGGATGGAGACATTTAAGAGGATTAGATTACATTCCCCCCATGTTCCTGTGGTAATGGTAACAAAGAGCGAAGATATTGCGTTAGTAGATGAGGCTTTTGGAAACCGGATGGATGATTTTCTCATAAAACCAATAAACCCAAGACAACTTCTTGCAACCGTTAAAAGAGTGATCGACAGGCAGAGCATTATTTCTGTCAAACTTGCAGAGGAATACACAAAGGAGATACAGGAAATTACAAAGGACAGATTGGTTGGTATTAACTGGAATGATTGGATAGAGATACACAAAAATTTGAGTAAATGGGATATTACCTTTCAGGATTTGAATGACAAGAATATTAAAAGAACACACCTCGATACAAAAAAATCCTTCAATGTCCAGTTTTGTAAATATATAGAAAATAACTACACAAAATGGCTCAAGGATAAGGAAGAAAACAAACCTCCCCTGTCCGTTGATATTATGAAAAACTTTGTTTTCCCGCTCCTTCGCAGAAACAAGAAGGTTGTATTTATCCTGCTTGACAGTATGAGACTTGACCAGTGGAAAGCAATTGAGAAACTCATCCAGAATTATTACAGGATTGAAAACCATTGCTATTATTCTATACTGCCAACTGCAACGCCTTACTCAAGGAATGCCGTTTTCAGTGGTCTGTTCCCTTCTGATATGTCAAGGTTTTACCCTGAGTACTGGCAACAATGGAGTGAAGGCAGTCAGAACCGATTTGAAAAAGAGTATTTAATAGAACTTTTGAAAAGGGAAGGAATTAAACTTGTAAAGCCACCTCAATACTTAAAGATACTTAATTCGGAAGAGTCGAGCCGACTGCCACATATAGTTAAAAACTGGTATAATATTCCTTTCGCAGCCATAGTTGTAAATTTTATTGATATATTACTCCATTCGAGGTTTGGCTCAGATGTGATAAAGGAAATGACTTATGATAACGATAGTTTAAGAGCGCTGACTGTAACATGGTTCTTAAATTCATTTCTTTTTGAAGCAATGAGAATAATGGCAGGCTATGGCATTACCATTGTTGTCACATCAGATCACGGCTCTATAATGGTTGAAAATGGGGCAGAAATAGAAGCGGGAAAGGATGTCTCTGTAAATCTCAGGTATAAACATGGAACCACAATTCGATGCAACAGAAAGATGGCGATACTCATAACAGAACCATTAAAATTCAAATTACCTCAGGAGAATGTTCATAAGAAATATGCAATTGCAAAGGAGGATTATTTCTTTGTCTATCCCACCCATGTTCATCAATACCAGAAACGGTATAAAGGAACATTCCAGCATGGCGGAATATCACTTGAGGAAATAATACTTCCAGTTGCTATACTATCACCACATGTTAAGTAACGGGCAGACCTTTGTCTTGCTGTCATTGCGAGGGACGAAGTCCTGCGGCAATCTCATATTGACAAACACAAAAATACTTTCTATCGTAGGTGGAACCTTCCTTGATTCTATTTTATTAAATCCCCTCTAAAAAGAGGGATGTCAGAGCCTGTCCTGAACCCTTCGCTTCGCTCAAGGGTAAACTCCAGTGAAGGAAAGTGGAC
>SOKM01000244.1 GCA_004375785.1 Candidatus Cloacimonadota bacterium
CAAAATGTGCTTTTTCACCGCATTTACTAATTATTTCACCTTTCCATTTCAATGCCCCGCTTCCGAGAAAAAGGATATTTTTATCAGGCAGGCGGTCAAGTAGCTTTTTAATCTCAAGACAGCTCTGTTCAGTTATGGTATCAACTCTATCCTTTTTAAATCCTTCATCGAGTCGAGATTTCCGCAGGCTAAAGCCTGCGCCTACCGATTTAACAGGAGATTTACGCTGGGTAGATTCTTTTTCTATATTATTGAAGCGATATAAGGCACAGAATACCTTATTCCTCCTTGTTATAAGAATCGGACAGATATATTCTATTGAACCTCGAAATTCGTAAGCAATAGCAAAAAGAGTTTCTACAGGAACCACTGGTTTTCCTGTGGCAAAACCAATTCCTTTTAAGAAGGCAAGTCCGACCCTTATTCCAGTGAGAGACCCGGGACCTATAGATATTGCATAACCATCTATTTCCATTTTTGTTAAACCATTCTCTTTTAATATCCTCTTCAAGTGACTCAAGAATTCCTCTGAATGAAAGCCTTTATCATCAACAACAATTCTTGTCAATACTCTATCTTCCTCTACAAGTGCTATACAGAAACAATGTGTTGTTGTATCAAGACCGATAATCTTCATCTCTCTGGTTTATCTGGTTTATTTAGTTTATTTGGTTTCCCTACTCACTATTCACTTTCGTAATTAGGTAATTAGTAATTCTGTTTAGAGCGTTTTGATCGTTTAACGACGAGATTCTTCCACAGTCAAAAAGACTACCTTACTCAGAATGACATACCTACCAATAACCATCTGACACTCCGATACACCGATACTCCGACACTTCACTTCTCACTCTTCTCTCTTCTGCCTTTACGCTTCTTACTACATACTCCATACTCTCTGTCCTGTGTGTGATATCCGAATTTCTCGTTCATTCTCATTCAGAATCTTCATAACCACATCAAAACGTAATTCCGGTAATAAATCCTCGATTCTGTCTGCCCATTCTAAAAGGACAATACCCGAGTTATAAAAAAACTCATCATAACCTGTGTTGAGCAATTCTTCCTTTTTCTTTAACCTGTAAAAATCAAAATGGTATACGGTATTCTCTGCTTTATATATTCTTAAGAAAACAAAACTCGGACTCCTCACGCCTCCTTCAATTCCCAGACCACTGCATATCCCCTTTATCATCGTTGTCTTGCCACTCCCAAGCTCACCATAGAAAGCAACAACATCGCCCTGTTTTAATGCCTTCGCAAAATCTTCTCCAAGTTTCATCGTTTCTTCTGGACTCATTGAAATTATTACCTTTGTCTTATTAGTGTTCATCTGCTTTTCTGGTACTCTGATGCTCTGGTAATCTGATAATCTGGTACTCTGTCATCTTTCATTGTTTGCCCCATATAGCATCTTTATTCCCAAAAGGGTCAGGTCTTCATCCTGTATAATGTGAGGGAAATCTCTAATTGCAAATTCAACCAAGCCTCCAGTTCCTATAGTTATATAATCACTTCCTATATGTTTTTGAACATTTTTTAATATCTCCTTCATCTGTCCCGAAAATGTGTAATAGAATCCTGCAATAAGAGCGTCCACAGTTGTATGTCCTGGAAATGTATCAGGATACTTCAATGGAATCTCCTGAAGCAAACCAGTGTTTTGGATAAGGAAATCAATACAGGTTTTAATACCTGGTGCAATAATTCCACCATCAAAGGTGCCATCTGCAAGAATAATATTGTATGTTGTTGCAGTTCCGAAGTCAATTATAAGAAGTGGAGGATTGTATCTTTTATAAGCAGCAACAGCATTTGCCAGCCTGTCACCACCCAACTCTTTCTCTTCATAATTAATTTTCAAAACCTTATTCTTTGCTTTATTTACATCAAAATATTTCTTTTTTAATTCTTTAGATATTGAGATAATTCCATCTGTTACCTCCGGCACTACTGAAGAGAATGCAATAACATCTACCTCTATATCTTCAAAAATTACTCTTCTTATAAATTTATGCTCAAGACACTTTTTCGTGTCAAAAATAGCTTTCTTTACTATTTTTTCATTCTTAAAAATTGCAATCTTTACCTTTGAATTTCCCGCATCTATAACAATCATTCTTATATTTCTCCACAACCATAACTTATCCAGCAAAATCTTCTTAACCATTTATACCTGTCAATAATCCTCATTTCTAACTTCTGTAACATCAAAATAAATCTTCTTGACTGTGGCAAGAAAACATAGAGAGGAATGAGAAGGACGGTAAAAAAGAAATATTCTCTGTGCCAGAGCCCCTTGAAGAAAAATCTGAATGATAAAACCTCTCTGTAAGTGAGGTAATCTATCCTGGTGAACCTTCCAGGAGAAATAATATATCTGTAGAGCCAGAGAAAAATATTATCCTTCATTGGTTCAATCCAGAAGAATCTTCCGTTTTTCTTAAGAACTCTTTTAATTTCTAATAAAACCTTTTTGTGGTCAAGATGAAGCATTACTGTTCTCAAAAAAATTATATTAAAACTCTCTTTTTTAAAACCCATCTCATTCACATCCATCTGAATCCTTTCAAACCGCTTCAGTCTCTTTAATCCATCAAATGATATATCTACAGTAATTACCTTTTCTCGCAATTTATTGAAGTAATCTATATCCCTGGTCTCCCCTATCCCTACCGCAAGAATTTTTTTCGGGGAAGAAACTGAAAGTTTTTTAAAAACATCTTCGTTTATAATTTTAAGGAAATCGTAGTATCTATCAAACCACCGTAAATGTTTTTGTTTCCAGTAGAGATTAAAAAAATCCTTAACCTCCAAGCAGAGCCCCTTCTTTTAACTTGAAGCATTCTACTAACCCTTCGGGGGTAAATTTTTTTTCATCCACCTCCAACTCAACAATACCGAAACAACCACTTCCCGTTTTTACCAGAATAGAATCTTTACTAATACCCACTATTGTTCCTGGTGGTTCTTGGATTTCGCACTTTTTCTTTTCTCCTTTCCATATTATGCATTTTTTATCATTGCGCATAAAGAATGCACCTGGAAATGGCTCAGTAAGTGCCCTTACATAATTATCGATTTTTTCATTATCCCATTTCCACTCAACTCTTCCCATAACAGGTGTTCTCTTGCCGAAATAAGATGTCCTGCTTTCATCTTGAGGACTTGAACTGAGATTCTGCATATGGAGACCTTCCACAAGTTTTTCGAGTAGTTTCGCACCCTGGGAAGCAATCTTTTTTGTCAGTGAAAGTCCCGTCTCATCATTTTCTACCTTTATCCTCTTCTGTAAGATAATAGGACCGGCATCGACCTTTTCTGTCATATAGTGAAATGTAACGCCTGTTTCAGTCTCTCCATTGATAATTGTCCAATTAACAGGAGCCCTTCCCCTGTATGCTGGAAGTAAAGAACCGTGCAGGTTTATACATCCAAGAGTCGGAACGGAAAGCAATCCCTTGCTAAAAATCTTTCTAAAATAAAAAGAGAATATGACATCCGGCTTAAAAGAAGAGAGCACATCGATAAATTTCTCTTCCTTGATACTTTCAGGTTTAAGAAGAGGTATATTAAACTTATGAGCGAGTCCGCTGACACTACGAAACCAGATATTCTCATTCTTACTATCTTTATGGGTAACAACAAAAACTATATCTTCTCCCATTCTGATAAGTTGTTCAAGGCAGGAATATCCAACCTCCGAATAAGCAAAAACACCGATTTTTAATCCCTTCTTAATTCCAGATTTTTCTTTTACAATAAATCTGGGCCTTTTACTTACTTCCCTGTAAATTCTTCCAACATATTCGCCAATCAAACCTACTGATATGAGCAATACACCTGTAAGAACAAAAAGAAAAGCAAAGAGGGTAAAAACTCCTTCTACCTCAGGACCGATAAAGATTCTTCTCAAAAATATAACAATCCCGAGAGCAAAACCAACAAAAGAGAGCAAGATACCTGAAATGCTTATTATCTGAATGGGGAAAAGAGAAATATCGGTGAGCATATCAAAGTATAAACCCAGGAGTCTCCTAACCCCATACTTTGATTTTCCTTTACTCCTGCTTCTATGTTCAATATCAATCTCACAAAATTTTCCACCTACCAGTGAAGCGAACGTTGGGATATAAATGGATTTTCCACCCATTTCAATCACTTTCTCGACAACCCATCTTCTGTAGCCTCTAAGCATACAGCCATAATCCGTAAATTCCTGTGCTGTCTCTTTTCCGAGCTTTGTGAAGTATTTTATTGTAAAGTGCATCAAAAAGGATAAAGACCTTCTTAAAATATTATCTTTTCTCAATTTTCTCCTGCATCCTACAATATCAAAACCTGATTGGAGTTTCTCGAAGAGCTTTGGTATAATATTCGGATTATCCTGCATATCCGCATCGATTGTAATTATATAATCTCCTTTGGCATTTTCAAATCCAGCAATACAGGCATTGTGCTGCCCTACATTCCTTGATAGTTTCAACCCTTTTATCTCTTCAAATTTTTTTGAAAGAGCCCTTATAATAGACCAGCTCCTGTCAGTGCTTCCATCGTCAACAAGGATTATCTCAAAAGATATATTTCTTTTATCCAAGTTATCTTTTATCGCCTTAAAAAGACCCTCGATGATGGCTTCCTCATTAAAAACTGGAACTACTACGGAAAGCTTTTTGTTCATTTGTATTATCTTGTTTACGCAGGCTAAAGAAACTGTGCCAAAATGTGATTTTTTTTCATGGTAGCCGCAACCTTTAGGTTGCGTAATTCCTTGTATTATAAGAAGTTAAGTTCGCAGGCTAAACCCTGTACCGTATGGTTCAGGGTAAAGCCTGCGGCTACCTATATTATAACACATTTATTCCATTTTCTCAATCATTTTCTTTGCCTCGATAAGATTAGGTTGAATTCGTAATGCCTCCTCAAATTCTTTTTTTGCTTCTCCTGTATTTCCTTCTTTCAAATGTATCATACCAAGGTTATAATGTGCCGCAGCGAAATCTCTCTTCAAAGAAATAGCATTAATAAGATATTTACGAGCTTCCTCCAGGTTTCCTCTTGCAATGTAAGCCACAGCGAGGTTGTAATGGAAGATAGGAACATCGTTTACAAGCTCTATTGTTTTCTCGTAGAAAAAAATCGTCCTGTCATAATTTTTTAATTCAAGATTAATAAATCCAAGAAGGGAAAGAATTTTACTATCATTTTTCTTTAATCGGTCTGCCTTTTCAAGAAAGCCTAAAGCAGAATCATACTTCGACTCCTTTACATACATTTTCCCAAGATTAAGATGTGCTTCCACAAATCTTGGTCTTTTCTCAACTGCCTTCCTCTCATAAAAAATTGCATCCTTCACTTTCCCTTCTCTTTCGTAAAGTAGTGAAAGGTTATGATATGCCCTTGCTTCATCTGGATTGACTTTTATTTCCAGCTGGTATTCTTTTTCCGCATCCTCAAAATTATCTTGCTTGAAATAGACTGCGCCAAGATTAAGGTGGAGTCTTGGAAAATAGAAATTTTCCTTGAGCCCTCTCTTGTAATAATTCTTTGCCTTATCAAGTTCACCTACCCTTAAATATGCATTGCCGAGATTATAACTTTCAAGCGCAGCATTTTCCATAGAAGTTTTATATGGATCAAAATTAGATAGAAAGAGGAATGGTATAAAGGATAAAACCCATATAAAAATACTCTTCTTTTCTCTTATATGCGTTGTGAACCAGTAGATTGAATAAGCTGAGAATGGAATGATAAATACAAAGAAACCCATCCTGTATCGCGAAGAAACGAAAAATAGAACAACCGAAAGCCCGTATGACGCAATTAAGAGATACGGAAGAAATAGGGTTTTCTTCTCTCTCAAGGTCAGAAAGATTCCTGATAAACCGAGTGAGAGAACAAGAGAAGAGGGGAAAGCGAAATATAAACTTTTTGAGCCATAACAAAATAGCAAAAACTTCATTGCAAGGGAATTTTTCCCATATCGATATATATTTTGATTATTGCTTATTTCCTTGCCATTCCACAAAAGATAACATTTTTTAAAAAAGAGATGAACAAAGTGACCAGGATGTTCTTTAATAAAGCCAAATCCTTTCATTAACCAGAACCGCGAAACCTCACCGGGTTTGAGTTCTCGTTTCATCTCTATCTCTGCGATGGAATACTCATCCCAATCATTTCCATATCCCGGTAAAACCGCACTGACACCATCACTTTCAGCATTGTTGCCAATATAGAAATTTACACCACCCGAATAATTTATGAGAACAAAATCCCTGGCAACAATATAATTCCTTACCCCTGTAATTAAGAGCAGTGACAACGCTCCTGCAAGAAAAATGGTAGAAGATTTAATCTTGAAAATCAGTTTCTTCCTTCTTGAAAAAACGTATAGAAGAATAAAAGGAATACATAGCAAAAAATTGGGACGAACGATAATTGCAAGTGACAAAACAAAACCCGTACAAAACCACCTCCACATTCTTCCATCTATAACCAGAAGGAGATACAAGAATGAGAGGGATAAAAGAACTCCAAGTGATGTTCCGAGTATCTCCCCCGTAAAATAAATAAGTATACCTGAAACTGACGCTGCAATTGCTGCAATTAGTCCAACCTTCCTGTTGAACATCTTCTTCCCGAGCAAAAAAAGAAGTAATATAGAAAATCCATCAAAAAAAATATTGAGCAATCTTGGAATGATAAGATTGTGCCCCAGGAGCCTATAGAAGAAAGATAGGACATACGGATAAAGAGGTGCTTTGAAAAAAATCTCTTTGCCGATTATGTCACCTTGAGCAATATTTAATGCCCATCTATCAAAGAAATCAGGGTCGCCGAAAGGTGAATAAAAAAAAGGGCTTCTCCGTATTTCAAGGACATATATCATTCGCAGTATTATTCCGAGAGCAAGGATAAGCAAAATTGGAATCTTATGATTTAATTTCTTCATATGTAAAATCTAACAGATAACCCCAAAAATGTCAACACCTTCTTTTAATATCAGCACACAGATATTTACAGATAAAACAGATTTCCATAAATTATTTTTTATTTTATTTTTTTATACATTTACCTAAATCTGTGATTATCTTTCTAATCTGCTTAAATCTGCGTGCTATTTCTTTAATATCTTTTTTAGAAAAATTCTTTGCACCTTAATTTTTTACTTGACATATCTTATAATCTATTTTATAATAGTCAAAATTATGAAGGAGGTAAGATGAGTAAAAAGATTCTTTTATCTGTTTCTATATTTTTCCTTATATTTTTCATTCTTATGGGGTGTACCAAAAAACCACCCACTAAAATTATCACTAATCAAGCACCAGAAACATACATAGTAAATGTTCCGCCAGATAGTTCTTACATATATCATGCAAGGATAATATACTGGTATGGAACAGATGTGGATGGAATTGTGACAAGATACGACTGGGCAGTAGATGACACTATTTATAGAGAGAATATTCCAAACTCCGGTTGGCATTCTCTATATATAGACTCTACACTTGCCACACAGGACACAATTGCATTTGAGGCACCTCTACCAGATACAATCTATACACATATCTTTTATGTAAGGGCAGTAGACAACAAGGATAAAGCAGACCCAACACCAGAACACAGGGTTTTCAGGACAAGCAACATCCTGCCAAATACAAGATTTCTATCCACACCAAAGGATAATTCACAGCGTTTTATTCTCTCCAACTCAACAGATACATGGAAAGGTATAAACTTTGAATGGACTGCAATAGATAGTGACGAAGTATTTCCCTGTCAGTTTCAATACTGCTGGGATGATACTACAATAAACTTCGACCCCGTAACACATAAAGGCTGGTCAGACCCTGTCAGTGAAGAATCGTTTTACTTTACCGGAGAAAACGCACCTTTTGAGGATTATTATCACACCCTTTATATAAGGGCTTTTGATGATGCTGGTGGGTTTGACCAATCACTTTCCGATACAACACTTTCAATCCTTGTAGCCGATACTTTCTACGCCCCTGATTCGACAATCGATTCGATTGTTATAGTGGAGATGGATACTACAATTTATAATCAATGGAGGACATTATACTTTGTTATACCAGAAATAGGCGAAGATTCAACTTATAGAAATGTCCTATGGGTTAATTTTGCATCCGGCTGGGCAAATTCCAACGTCGTGCAACCTTTTTATCATTCAATTCTTGACAGTTCAATTGGATTGGTTTACACTTGTTTTGATACCTTACTTGCTGAGTGTAATTATCTATTGTGTAATCATATTAAATTCAGTGAATATTCGACAGTAATATGGTCAAGAGGCGACAAAAGTTCTTATTCAACAGCTTTAGCTGACAATGTAGAACTTATTTCTGACTTTCTCAGTGTTGGCGGTAGAATTATATTTACAGGTTCAGGGATTCTTAATACTGGCGGGTATGCTCCCAATGAAACATATGGAATAACAAAACCGTTTCCCTTCACTGATCTTCATATTAACAAATACGATGTAATTCCTGCCGGTTCCCCATCCGATACAAATATTGCTCCAGCTGAAACTGATACTGCATTTTTCAGCGAGGACGACAACCTGCCTTTCCTTTCTCTCAACGAATCCATATTATGGTATTTCATACGGAATAATTTTTTGGTCGAAGTTATGGAGCTTGACCTCTGGGGTGAATATAATGGCGAGCTTGATATTCTCTATACAGTGAACCATTATCGTGATAACGCAGATTTTGAAAGAAAACCCTGTGCAACCCGGTTCACATATGGAGACGATGAAAACGCAATGCCCTCTTTCTTCTATTTTGGATTTCCTCTCTCCTACCTCGAATACGGAAGG
>SOKM01000236.1 GCA_004375785.1 Candidatus Cloacimonadota bacterium
CTTCAATGAGGAGTAGGGTAATGGTTATATATTTAGTATGACGGTATTTCAAAAAGGTTGGCAGTATGGTACTCATAAAAATTGCCGCAATCATAAATAGATACAAACCCGGGATAAAATTCGAGGAGGGTGCCGGTAATGAGAAAAAACCCGAAGGACTCAGAAGAAAGAAAGCGAGGGCTACTACCCCGGTAAGATACCCGGCGAGAAATACTTTCAGGTTGTGAACTCGAGGATAGGATAGATATCCCAGCATTGGGACTACTACTCCTGTTGTAATGCCGATATAGGAAAACACCTTAATGATAAAATCAGGATCAAATCTCAGTGGCAGCAAACGCAGAAACCAGTATCCTCCCACCAACAATACCAGTCCCAGAGCAAAGAGTAAAGCACCCCAGTTACCTTTATTAGTCATAGGTGGAAATTTTGCATTCTTAATCCATCGTTTATTTTCTGTTAATTATTAGAAAAGTTTTTCCTCTCCATATTACTTCTACTGCAAAGCTCTGACTTCTGTTTTCTTTCTCCTTTTTTCTTTATACATCAATTTATCCGCACGATCTACCAGTTCATCAATGGAACAGGGATTTTTGGGATCGTAGCGAGATATTCCTAAGCTTATCGACAGATTGTATTTGTAGGGACGGTTTCTTCTTGAGTTGTGTTCTTCCAGATTTTTTTGAAAACGAGCAGCAATACTCTTAGGATTGGTTCCAGATGTTTCAATCGCAAGAACCACAAATTCATCTCCGCCAATGCGTGCAATGATGTCGGACTCACGAAAAGTTTCTTTAAGGATGTTGCCGGTCTCTATCAAAGCAAGACTACCTACACGATGACCCAGAGTGTCATTAATCCCCTTCAACTGGTCAACATCAACATAAACAACCAATAGTTCCCTTTTCTTTCTTCGGGATAATTTCAAGTGCTGTTCGGCAAGGGTAAAAAAGCCTCGTCGGTTGTAAAGACCCGTAAGGTCATCGATAAGTGATAAAAAGCGTGCTTCCTTCACTTTTTGTTTGAGCGTTTCCTCTGCCCGTTTACGTTCGGTAATGTCTCTTATTATCCCAGCCAGACCGATAATCTGTCCTTCATCATCCCGAAGGATTCTGCCATTTTCCTCAAAGTACCTGATCCCCATTTTTGGTGTCTCGACACGGAATGTCGTTATGGCTTCTATACCATTTTGCATTGTCTTCTGGAAATCTTTGATGGTTTTTTCTTTATCCTCAGTATAGATTATTTCTATGAAATTACGGTCAACAATATCTTCTACCCTGAAACCATATTTCTCAACCTGGGGTCCAATATAACTTACAACAGCTTTATCGTCCATTACATATGGTATATCCCCTGTTTTTTCTACGACTGTTCTATATTTTTCCTCGCTCTCCAACAGCGCTTTTTCCGCCCTCTCACGCACGATACCGTTTCCGATAATTTCTGAAGACATACGAAGAATTGATAAATCTTCGTTCCTCCATTCCTCTGTCTCGCTAACATTATCGAAACCTATGAATCCTGCTGATTTCCCCTTAACATATAGAGGCAACACCAGAAGTGATTTGATACCCTGGCTTTCCAGTATTTCTTTTTCCATTTTTGCTTCTATGGGCATCCTTGAAACATCTTTTATATGAATTACCTCTTTGTTACTGAGTTTCTTCATCCACCAGGGAAACATATCTGTAGGGAGATTTTGAAGGTTATCTATTTCTGCCTGAACTCCTTTTGCACACCACTCGTGGGTATTGTCCATTATAGCTCCATCTTCACGGAAAAGGAATAGATAGGCTCGGCTCGCTGCACTCAAATTGCCTATATCGGCAAGCGATGAGTTAATTGCTTTATCAATATCATAGATACCGATGAATCGTGAAGAAATTTCAGAGATCATTTTTTCAAATTCCAATTTGCGTTTAATGGTCTCCTCTGTTTTCTTGCGTTTAGTGATATCGCGTGAGATCCCTATCGCATGCCATAATCCCTTTATTTTAACTGCAGACAAAAACAGTTCTATTGGGAACTCGGTCTTGTCCTTTCTTAAACCAGTTAACTCAATTGTTTTTCCAACCAGTGATCCCGTTCCTGTCTTTTTAAACTTTATGAATCCATTTTTGAAGGTATCATGATGCCGTTGTGGTACAAGTAAGGTGTGCATTTTTTTACCAATGATCTCTTTTTCCGTATATCCGAATATCACCTCAGCTGCTTTGTTCCAAAATACAACATTCCCTTTATTGTCAATCATAATAACGGCATCCTGAACGGATACACAAAGGGTCTTGAATTTCTCATCGCTCGCACGCAGTTCAATCAGTTCCCGTATAAGTTGCTCTCTTGTCTTCTTTGTGTCTTCCATATTCTCTATCTCCTGTTTTTACTTCTCGTTTATTGCGAGTTTACTCTACCAGCATTCCCATTGTAAAAATCCTCATAGTTTATCCCAGTATGTTAATT
>SOKM01000335.1 GCA_004375785.1 Candidatus Cloacimonadota bacterium
CTCTGTCGAAAGATCAGCCTGCGTAACTCTTGCGCACTTAAAACACCGTGGCTACTTAAGAAAGGAGGAATAATGACAAAAAGGATAATAGCATCTCTTTTTATACTTACTATCTTCTTCTTTTGCTGTGAAAAAAACGAACCTATTTCCCCGCCACCTACACCAATGAATCTATCGATAGATGTTTCAAATGGTTCGGTAAACCTCTCCTGGGATGAAGTAGAGGAAGCTGATGGTTATAAAATATTTTTATCCGATTCTTCTGGAACTGACACAGTCGGAAACTATCTTGATATGATAGGAAGACTCAGTCCCAGTTATACTGACAGGGAGCCAACAAAAGCGGGTTACTATCATGTCAGAACACTTATTGAGACATATTATGGGGATGAACTGAGTGAACCGAGTAATGTGGTAAATACTGTTCCATTTACTTCTCCAGACAGTTTTCAAATCTATATATGGGGGACAGTAGGAGAAAATTCGGGCTTTGGTTGGGATAGTCTCGGGAACGGTATTGTTTACCACTGCGAAGAATCTACAAAGGATTTAGTTAGTATGTTCATAAGGGATGTATTCGGCGGATTCTATCTTTTCAGCGCTGATGAATCGCCGTTTGAAGGGAACCGTTCTGTAACCTTTATTGATATTGGAGAGGCTCTCCTTGATACGATTAGAATACTTCCAACAAGTGATTCGGGATATGAAAGTACAATGAAGGTATACTCAGGACATATTTATGGCATCTATACGGATGATAAACGTTACATTAAGCTCGAAATAGTGAATGTTGACCATAATTCAATTACTTTCAGGTATTCCTTTCAGAAATGGCAGAATTTACCTGTATTTTAATTAAGGAGGCAAAGATGAAGAAATTCCTTGTTATTCTTCTTCCTTTTCTTCTGCTCTTTCCAATCCACCTCACAGGAGACGGTCTTGTAAAGGTTGGTAGCATAGGAGCAAAGTTTTTAGACATAGGTATTGGAAGCAGACCAATTGGTATGGGAGAAGCATTTACTGCTGTCGCTGATGATGCAGTATCTTTCTACTGGAACCCGGCAGCTCTCACAAAAATAGAAGGAAAGGATTTCTCAATTAACGATGTTGAATGGATTGCAGATATAAGGCTTGTAGCCGGTGCATACTGCCAAAAATTTTCTTTTGGCAATCTGGGACTTTTTGTAGAACTCCTTGACAGTGGAGAGATGTTAGAGACAACGGAGAGTTATTTCGACGGAACAGGAAAGACATTTAGATTTCAGGCATATCAAGCAGGAATTGGTTATGCAAAAATGCTTACCGATAAATTCTCATTTGGTTTCAATCTAAAGGGCATAAGAGAAGATTATACTCATGTAAAAGTAAACAACTTTGCCTTTGATGTGGGAACCCTCTACGATACAGGCTGGAAAACCCTCAGGCTGGGAATGGCTATGCAGAATTTTGGTCCTGAGATGAGTCCCTCCGGTACATATAAAATCTGGCAGGGAGGAACAAACATTGACCCTTCGACAGGAGAAGAGATGATAAACGAATTTGAGCCTTACAGTATGCCTCTCTTGTTCCGTATCGGTTTCGCAATGGATTTCGTTACCCTCCCAAATCAGTTACTTACAGCTGCATTTGATATTGTCCACCCACCTGACAACAATGAAAGATACAATATTGGAATGGAATATTCATTTCTGAAGATACTGTTCATCAGAGGTGGTTATGGAATAAACAGGGACGAGGGAGGATTATCAACAGGATGTGGATTCAATTACCGTGTAAAGAACACATTGGTAAAATTAGATTATGCCTTTGCTGATTTTGGAAGACTCCCAGACATCCACAGAGTATCTGTAGGTTATGGATTTTAATCTATTATTTTTTTTAGGAGGTTTTTATGAAAATGGAATATAAACTCTTAATTCTCTTAACAATCTTCCTCCTTCTTTTCTCCTTCCCTCTCTTTTCATCTCAAAGGAATTGGGCAGTCGGAGATACAACAAGTTTCTGGGCATACGATTTTGGTTTCTTCCAAAAGTATTACAAGGTAAATGCAATGCTCAGGTCAATTGGAGACCACTGTTACATCTTCACACAGGAGGATACGCTAACCACTCTTTCAATCGCTGCAAATGTTTCCTATATCATTTTTCAATTTAGCTTTATATCTTTTCCTGCAAGGGAGGTAGGAGGAACACTTTACAGAACATCTGATTTCGGAGAAACCTGGCAGGGTAGCGGAACAGGTGTACCAACAGACTTTAGCGTCGTTTGCCTTGCTTATCATTCAACATCATCCAACACTGGTGTTCTCCTTGCTGGCTTATTTGGCGGAGGTGCTTACTGGAATTTCAAGGCAGGTAATGGTGACTGGCCTAACCAAAATGACTCTTTAGGTGACCTAATGGTTAATGCAGTTGCAATATCCCCTGATACTATGAGTTTAGAATACAGAATG
>SOKM01000061.1 GCA_004375785.1 Candidatus Cloacimonadota bacterium
CAAGTTTCCGTTCCTTCATCTTTGAGCTAAAAAGCTCGGTAGCATCTCTCTTTGCACCATCAATCTTGAGTTTCTTGATCTCATCATCCTTCTTCTTCATCTCATCGCCCGTCTCATCCTTCTCTTCTTTACTCCCTTTCTCAATTCTCTTGCGAGCCTCGTATTCTCCTGATAATTTACCTTTCAGTTCCTTAACAGTAGAATCTACGAATCCCGTGACTAATGGATCAGTGGTTAAATCTTCCACTCCGAACAGATCGCTCGGAGATACTTTCTCCGCCTTGATGATTTCTTTGATTTCACCTAGCGTTATCTTTTCAGCCACATTAGGCCTCCTTCACCAGTTCGAACTTAAGTTCTCCCTGACGAGTTCTATTATAACTGAGTTCCCATTTGGGCTCATCAGTTATTTGCAATTTCTTTGACATCGCCTGAATCTGAGACAGGAGTGTAGCCCCCGCAAACCCAGGCTTCTCAATAGCAGAATTGCCCAATGCAATTCCCGTAATATCCCCAACATTCGTATCATGGACATTGTTATCAATAATGTCCATGTCAACTTCTATTGAAGCCACATTAAGTGGCAAATCTCTGTACTCAGGATGAATATACATAATGGCTATGGCATTTACTTTATCCTTGATTGTCTTTATCGCCTTGCCGACAACCTCACCTATCGATTGCCGTCCCTCATGGCTTGAGTCTACATTATGACCATGAAATACCTTTGTTCCATAGCTTAGTTTCTTCCATATCTTGTTTATTGCCGAGGAGAACCAATTCAGCACCCTTGTTCCTACCCCCACCACCTCACCTGTTGCCTCACCCTCATGACCCACGACATAAGCCTGGAATAGCGGATGTGCATCTCTCTGTTTAATTTCCTCGTAAATATCCTTGGGAATAATATTCATTATCTCTGATGATGCTATCTGTTGAAGTTTAGCTGTAAATTTCATGTCTAGCCTCCTTCTGTTCTTGTCCTAACAGAGCAAGTTTTAATCTTTTATCGTATTGATTTCCGTCAATCTCAAATATCACATAGAGACTCTTCAAATAAACCCTAAGTGTATTTTTGCTTATAAATAATTTATCAGCAATGAATTTATTGCACCTTCCTTCTGCAATAAGTTTCATCACTTCTTTCTCTCTTTCACTAAGCCACACTTCACCACGTAGACATTCACGTGAACGAAGATGATAATCTTGACACATTTCACACCAAGGCATTTTTATTGTCTCCTCTTTTTTTTTGGGGAGGAATTTTATATATGGCAGGTGAATATGGCCATCCAAGATTTTTACTCCTTTTCTTTTCTTCTTCTAGTTGTCTTTTGGTCAATAGAATGGATTCCATCTCATCTCCTTAAGCTCGCATAGAGAGCAGTGTCCCGAGATGTGCATTTCTCTTTAATCTTAACGAGCTTCACAATAAGCTCTTCTTTCTGATACCATCCTAAGCATTTTGGGCAAACAATCATAAAAGATATGCAACTTTTCCCCTCTCTATCCTTGTCCTCTATGCAAATTTGACTCTTGCCACTATTGAACCATTTAATACCAATCTCATGGCTACAAGTACCTATTATCTTGGCTTTCATTTCTTCTCTTTCGCCTTCTCTGCCTGATATTCTTTCCTCTCTTTGGCATTCATTTTGTTCCAAGGCTTTTTCTCTTCATCAATCTCGTATTCTCCAGTTGTAATTTTGCCAACCTTGATATCCTTTGCTACAGGATGAGTAATAGTTATCATGGGTTCAGTTGTTGTCTCTTTCTCTGCTATCACAATCTTCTTCTCATCCTTCATGGCAAGCTTCCTCTCTTTCGCAATATCATCACGCCTCTTCTTTTCTGCTATATCAGCAACATCCGCAAGAGTGGTGGTGGTGATGCTCTTCGTCTTGATTGGTGTTTTCGGGGGCTCAACCCGAACACCAACATCAATATCCTTTGTGGTTACATGCCTGAGCTTAATCTTACCTTTGCCTAGGATTACGTTTATATCCCTTGTTGTTTTCATTGTTTACTCCTTTTTTATCTAAATCTACATTTATATTTTTTGTTGTTAATCTTCTTCTTCCTTCTTTTGCCATAAATCGTATCATCTTGCCACAACACATTAATCGCCCTCCTTTATTAACTCAAATCTCTTTATTCTGGAAAATTCTTGGGCATGTGCATATCTAGCCCTCATTGCAAGAACAGCCTTTTCTCTAGTATCAGCACAAATCCTTTGTCTCGTTTCTTTATTCCGAAAACACCATTTTTCTTTTCCGTTTACAACTTCCTTTTTGATTTCTGTATATGGCATTTATTCTTCCTCCCCCCTCTTTCCTCCTCTTAATAAATCCCCCTCTATCCTATCGGTCTTCAATCCATCCATCTCATTCTTTAGGCTTTCAATCTCACCCTCTTCCTTCTCCTTTTTTCTCTCCATCTCCGCCTTAA
>SOKM01000273.1 GCA_004375785.1 Candidatus Cloacimonadota bacterium
GTATTTTTTCATAATTTCTACCGAAGCAATCTCGGTTTTCGGCACTATGAGATTGACTCCTCACTATGTTCATTATTCTCCTGCTTGTCGTTGTTCTCCTTACTTCGTTTCGTCGTTCATTGTCCTTGAATAGACAAATCTGGGGTCATGTTCTTTCTCCTTCGGAGAAAGTTCACGCTCACGAAGTTTACACTGAAAGAAGTGAATGTGTTCGCTCGCAATGACGGGGTTTACTCTGTTTATTCTGTCTTATGTCTGTATCTATGCCGATATTCCTTACTTTTTTGCTGGTTTGTATTTGGATGGACATTTAGTAATGAGTTTTGCGGCATTGAAGATTCCATCCTTCCCCAATGTTCCTTCCACGACTATCTCTTTCCCATCACCTAAGAGGTCTGGTTTAATACCTTTATGGAAAACAGGAAGTTTCTCTTTTCCATCAGTTAATTCAAATTTCAATAGAAGTTTTTCCGGGTTCCATTCAATCGAGCCAGAAACCACCATTCCATCAACCCTGAATGGTTTTTCTTTTAATGAATCTTTTCTCTCATTTACCTCACTGACGGTGAGATAGTAAACTCCTGTTTTCCTGAAGCTCTTCACAGCAAGAAAGACAATGCAGACAATTATAATTATTATACCTATAATATACTTAAGTCTTTTCATAATTCTCCCTTATTTTACCAAATAAATATAAAGGTGTCAAGAAAATTTTGCCACGAAGACACGGAGACACAAAGATTTATTTTAAATATTTATCGGCTACCTATGTGATACTATCATTCTCTGTTTTAACTATACTTTCATAATTTCTGGTTTTAAAACGACCTCAATATTCAATGTGTTTGAGACCATACATTTATCTGCTGCTTTATATAAGAATTCTTTTATCTTATCCGTATTCTCATCTGTTACGATAATCGGTTTTATCTCAATGTTTGTAAACTTGAATATCCTGCCGCTTAACTGTGCCTTTCCCACTGCTTTGCTTTTGTATGAAGAGATACAACATTTCTTTTTTGAAAGAAGGTCAAGAAATGTAGTCATTATGCAAATCTCCACAGAAGCAATAAGCAGATGTTCAGGCGACCAGTAAACAGGTTTACCGCCAAACTCTGGCGGGCATCCAACACAGACATCAGTTTTTTGTGCTGACCTGAGAATAGCCTCTTTTCCAGCCTTCCATTCTGTCTCTGTTCTATATTCATAAACTCTTGGTGTAAACCCCGTTTTTCTTTTACCTTTCCAGCCATCATTTGCGAATGGTCGTGCGTCGATTTCAGGGAAATATGGTTTAATATCTATAACAGGGGTTCCTTCGATTGCGTCAAGACCCCTTACTTTTAAGATATTATTTTTTCGTTCAACAAGTTCAACAACTGCATATCCCAGAGGTGTTGGTCTGTTTGGTGACCTTGTCGCAAAAACCCCATGTTCTTCTATATCGTGTGGAGTGGTTGTTGATAATAAGTACCCCTCTGATTTGTGAAGAAAGTAAAATATATGAAGGTGTGAAAAACTCTCGACATCTTTAAGCCCCTCAATATATTTATCCAATATCTCAACCTCAGAAATTTCTTCTTTTCCCTGTCTCGGAGCTTCTTCTCTCGTTTTATACCTTGAATGAATTATCCCGATCGATTTTATCTTTATATCCATAATATATTCTTTCTGTTAAGTTCTTGGTCCAAATAATTTCGTCCCTATTCTTACAATGTTTGCTCCCTCCTCTATTGCAACCATGTATGAATTTGACATTCCCATGGAAAGGTATTTCATCTCTATGTTGGGAAAAACCAAAGGTTTTATTCTCTCAAAAACCTTTTTCGTCTCCACAAAGAAAGGTCTGGCGTCCTCGGGGTCTCCAAATATCGGGCCCATTGTCATAAGCCCAACTAGCTTTATATTGGGGAGATTAGAAATCTTTTTTATTAGTTCTTCTGCATCCTCAGGCAAAACACCTGCCTTCTGCGGTTCTCTCCCGCTGTTAATCTCTACCAATACTGGCATAATTTTATCAAGCGGTGCACATCTTTTGTTTATTTCTTCTGCAATCTTTAGGCTGTCAACCGTCTCTACCATATCAATAAATCTAACAATTTTCTTTACCTTATTTCTCTGAAGGTGTCCAATAAAATGGTATTTGACTCTATTGCCTATAACCCTTTCTTTTTCCTCCGCTTCCTGTGCATAGTTCTCCCCAATTATTTTTATACCTGCTTCTACTGCTTTGAGTATTTCCTCCGGTCTTCTTGTCTTTGATGCTGCAACAAGCATTATACCGTCGGGTAACTCTGACAGAATAGTTTCAACATTCTCTTTTATTCCCACCTTAAACCTCCATAATAATAAATGTTCTGTCAACCACGTCTTATTCTTAACATAAACATCTCAATCTCGTTTACTGTTTTACGGTTACGATGCCCGTTTCGTCTTACGGTTACGTCT
>SOKM01000045.1 GCA_004375785.1 Candidatus Cloacimonadota bacterium
AAGAAAAGATACCAGTGAACATAGAAGTCGAAACAATCTCTGAATAATTCTCCTTTATTGTTGTCTAGACCATAATAAACAAACTACGAAGAGTCTAAGAATATGTAAACTCTTCGTAGCGCTGGGAAATAACGGTTGAAAAATCTTTTACCGCAGATTTCGAGTACAGTTTTTGCACGGTAACACACTGTAATCAAAAGAAATTACAGAAAAAGGTTCCATGAACGTTGTTATAACAGCATGTTCATTTGACTCTTCGCAGCTGTAGGCTCTGGACCCGCTGACGGGAGTTCGAATCTCCCCCGGGCTACCACACTTCTCTATTTGGTATCCATATCCCCTTTTTTTAGTCTGAGACTCTTCGGTTCTGGTCTATAAGAACTCACTAAACACAAAAAGGAAGTTCTAACGCTGAATGGAGATATCTCCCGCAACTCCCATTTTTTAGGATTTTCAGCTAATCTTTTCTCAGAAGCTCAATTGCTTTGATTGCCCAATCTGGGTCCTCAAGAAGTTTTCTCCCTACAGCAATGAAATCAACGTTTCCTTCTTGTATCAACTTGTCCGCAAATTGTGGTTCCCTGATTCCTCCAACTCCAATAACAGGTATATTGATTACCTTCCTGATCTGGCGTGCTTGAGGAATAAAATATCCCTGTATGCCCTGAAGTTTCTCAGGACTACTGCCACAAATCCCTCCAGAAACGTCAATTATGTCAACTCCCGCTTCTTCAAGCTTGACAGCAAATTTTTGAGATTCCCAAATTTGAGTTCCAGAAGGATCAAGATCATCCGAACCCAAACGGTAAAGCAATAATTTATCCCCAACCTTTTTTTTGACCTTTCTAACCACCTCAAGAGGGAATCTTAACCTATTCTCTAAACTACCGCCATACTCATCACATCGTTGATTAGTTAAGGGAGAAGAGAATTGGTTCAAAAGAAAACCATGTGCTCCATGAACCTCAATTCCATTGAAACCAGCTTTAATACCCCACTCAGCTGCCTGGGCAAAGGTTTCTGAAAGTGCACTAATTTCATCAACCCGAAGCTCGCGGGCATCCTCAGTAGGTGAAGAGCTGATCGGTTTTATTCCTGTAATATCCCTGTTCGCTTTGCTTCCAGCATGATTGATCTGAAGAACCACCGGTGTACCAGTAGCCTGAACTCCACTTGAAAGTTTCAACAAACTAGGAATTAAATGCTTATCATATATTCCAACCTGTTTTTCGCTAAGCTTGCCTTCAACAGCGACATAACTATGCTCAATAATGAGAAGACCCAGAGCCTTAGAACGTAGAACATAATGATTAATGAGGTCATCTGTAATAGCTCCCTCAATTGTTGCACGACCAGTATGCATCGGAGGCATAACAATACGGTTTCTGAGGGTCAATCCGCCTATTTCAAAAGAATCTAACAAGCGCGTCAAAACATGATCTCTCCCAAATCTTTAAGCAATTATTATCCATAACTCTCAATTAAGAAATGCGCATGTATTGTCATCGGTTCAGACGATAATATCAACCGTTTATTCCCGCAAAATCCTCCTTTTTTGAACAGAAGAATTTATCCATAAAGAAGCTAATGGGTGTGCTTGAATGTGACCATAATTATATTGATGAATGAGAAAGAATGGATATTATGAAATTAGTCATAGCTTGTCATCAACTGTCTTTCTCTTCAAATAAATACGAAAACTTGAACAGAATACTGAGTGTTTTGGAAGAGACAGAAGCTCAACTTCATGTTTTTCCAGAATACTCTATGGGTACCCCGCCTAGTGGTTTGACACCAATTTTTGTAAAAGAAAATGCTGAGTGTTTAGAGGGAAAGTTCGTCAATAAGATTTTGGAGAAAACTCGTGAGCAAGGTTTGGCAGCAGTATTTACAACTTTTCTAAAGGAAGGTGAGTGGTTTTTTAATGCTGCAATTCTCGCAGAAAAAGGCAGAATCAAAGCATTGTACAAGAAGATACATCTTTTCGATGCTCTGGGGCATAACGAGTCAGAACTGTTTTCTTCGGGAAACAATCTTGCTCTTGCAGAAGTTAACGGTTTCATGGTAGGGTTAGCAGTTTGTTTTGATCTGAGGTTTCCAGAACTCTTTCGAGCGATGGCATACAAAGGGGTTGATCTGTTTATCGTTCCTTCAGCATGGTATAAGGGTAAATACAAACTAGAGCAGTGGCGAGTTTTAGTTATGGCAAGGGCACACGAAAATGGAGCTTATGTAGTTGCAGTTGACCAGACGAATCCCTTCTGTATCGGTCACAGCATTGTAGCATCACCTTGGGCAACGGTGCTGAAAGAAGTAGGTGAGATAGAGACAAGCTTCATAATAGAGTTGGATCACAAACAGATTAAAGAAGCAAGAAAGCTGATCCCGATATTAGCGCTTTCAAAGCCAGAACTTTATAGAGATTTTTAGCTAGATATGCATGCA
>SOKM01000333.1 GCA_004375785.1 Candidatus Cloacimonadota bacterium
GTCAAGGGGTTTCCTCTTCTTGGACTTCTAAGCCCTGTTCTCTGGCAATCTCCCTAATAGTTAACAAAGCATATGTCCTGTAAAGATAAGTAGCTTCTAGAATCAGCTTCTTACCAGGATTAGAAAAACGAATAGAAACTCCATATTCAGGATGTTCGCATAAAATATCGTTCTCCAGTCCCTTTTTAAAATTCTCAAGCTTTTCCTTTGCTGACTGTTCACTTTCCCCTTCTTCTCTTATAATCTCTACACTATACTTAACAGGCTCATTTTCTGTGTCTTTAGATGGCTTTAATATTTTTATACTTGCCAATCCAATCCTCCCTTTTAAATAATTTAAAATACAGTGAACTTATTTAAATATAGCATATTTTTGAAAGTTTATCAAATTTTTTAAATAAAAATGGGGAGTTCCTTCTGGGGAACCCCCCTAAGATGCTCTTATTCTTCTTCCACATAGATTTCATTGTAGCATAAGCCACATAACTGACCCACTCCCTCTACATAACAAAAACGTTTCTCAATAGGAGTATCTTTTGTATATGGTGTTTCTCTACCACAATTCATCACACATTTTTCTTTTTCTTCTGTCTTGCTTTTCGTTCCTGCTATCATCTCGAACCTCCTTTATTTTTTTCCTTTACCCGAATTATTCCCTTTCTTTTCCTGCCTTCAGTATCAACCCAGAGTATTTCAAATGTACTGGGTTTCTCAACATCTGTGGTTATGGCCTGGGGTATTTTACCCTTTGCCACTGGAAACTTTTTCAAGCTATCTCCGCTGCCTCTGATTGTATCTGTCCCCACCATCGTATAATTTGACAAACCTCCGATGATAAGCACTTTAAACCTCCTTAAATATTTATTTTAGTGTTTTTTTACCTAAAAATCAGTAAATCTTCATCTTCAACGTTTCCTTTCATATTGGTTCTCATTTCCGTCCTGCTACCCACACTACATGTAATCACGAAAAAAGCATGAGGACGTACTTCACCGTCGCCTATCGGCATAAAATGTCCAACCCAACAACCAACTTTTGGCTTCAACTTATCTACCTTATTTCTGAACCGATTCCCTTTTTTATTGACCTTTTCTTTGCTCTCTCCATAACAAGGCCAAAGCACTATGTCAAACAGCACTCTATAAGAAAGCAATTCTTCTTCTCTTACTCTCCTTTCTTTTGCTAAAATCAGCATTTTTCCCTCCTTGTTTCTAATTTCCTATATAGTATATTAATATAAAAAACTTGTCAACCCTATTTATTGTTTTAGGGATAAAAAAAGAGGAGATTCCGAGAACGGATATCTCCTCAGGGTTTCTTGCCCTTCGACGATCTACTTTTTTCAGAAGAGTATTTTGCCCCTTTCCCAATCGATTCCATTGATACGCCACTTACCCTCTCGTGCGTTGTAATAAAAGCCACTAACCAAACCAGAGTTAAGCGTTGGAAACGGTGCAGTAGGAGTAATGATAACGCGATTACCAACATCGTGTTCATCACTAGTCCATACATAAATCTGAATAGAGCCGATGACACCATAAAGCGTTACGCCCTGATAGGGATAGGCTGAATTATCAAACGTGAATGAAAATTTTCTGCCAATAATATCTGTTACAAAGACAACTTCTGCCGAAGCAGGAACACCAGCTTCTTGGAGTAAGCTTCTCTCTTCTTTGCTGATCATTTTAGACATTTAAGCCTCCTTCTTTATGATAAATTTTCAAGCTTTAAGTCTACTTATAGTATAGCATACTCCTATGGGATTTGTCAACCCTAAACCGCACAGGAGACGAGGTCAAAAGAAAAAGGAGGGTATTTTTATATACGCTCTCCTTTTCTCAAAGAAAGTTAAAAATCAAACTCGTTTGCCTTGACGCCTTTTACGAACGCCTTCCACTCTTTCTTGGTAAATGTCAAGGATTTGGCAGGATCAGAATCTTGCGAGTGCCTAACAACAACACTGCCGTCCTGTGCCTGCCCAACCGCCACGCAGAATGGAACAGGATCGACATTACTAAATGAAGAAATTCGGAATTCGATGCCTTGGAGCTTAAACTTTTTCATAGCTATCTCCTTCTTTTTTGGATTTAAAGAACTTTACTTCTGTTTATATAATAACAGATGCTAAATTTACTTGTCAACCCCTACGGCTCGTAATCAATATGCCCCAAACTCACACTCGCTCCTTCTTCAACCATAATCGGCAACGCCCCTGTGCCGTAGTAAAGAAACGCGTGATCAAACACCCCCTCACTCCCTGAAACAAATTTTATATCTTGCCAATTTAAAAAATTACTGAATTAATTCAGTAATTAATTGTTATTCCACGATTGGAACGATTTTCGAACTTTTATAGCTCTATATTATATTTAGATCTAAATAAAAAAGAAGGGTAAGAACCAAAGATTCTTGATTCTTGCCCTTCGACAATAGGTC
>SOKM01000013.1 GCA_004375785.1 Candidatus Cloacimonadota bacterium
AACTATATGACATCACCGAGCGCAAGCAGGTTGAAGAGAGAGAAAGGCTACACACCCAAAACCTATCGTATCTGTCTAAAACAGCCCTGGAGTTCGTTGCTTTCCCACCAGAGAGGAACATCTTCAAACACATAGCGGAACGCATTAAGGAAATCGCTGGCAACTCCATCGTTGTCATCAGTTCGTTCGATGAAGGCTCCCGCCTTCTTCAATGTCGTTCTGTGGTCGGACTGGGTAAGTTCACTAATAGGCTTCTTAAACTGCTCGAAAGAGATCCATTGGAGATATGTGTTCCGATATCCGAAGAGGCGGAGCGGGGACTCAGAAAAGGTAAGCTTGTTAAGGTTCTCGGAGGATTTTATGTTTTCACTCTGGGGCAAATACCGGAAAAAGTCTGTAAAGCGATTGAGAAACTGCTCGGTCTTGGAAACATCTATGCACACGGTATTGCCAAGGAAGGGACGTTGTTTGGTGCTGCTGTTTTGCTAACGCGTACGAAGACAGATATCAAGAACAGAACTGTTATTGAAACCTTCATTAGCCAGGCATCAACGGCTCTTCAGCACCGGCTGGCAGAGAAGGAATTAAGAAAAAGCGAGGAGAAATTTCGCTTGCTGGTTGAAAATCTTCCTCAAAAAATATTCTTAAAAGACAAAAATTCAGTTTATATATCCTGCAATGAGAATTTTGCCAGTGACCTAAAAATTGAACCTGATAAAATCGCAGGCAAAACAGATTATGACTTTTATCCAAAGGAATTGGCTGAGAAATACAGAGCGGAAGATAAAAGAATAATAGAATCAGGAAAGATCGAAGACATAGAAGAGAAAGATATTGTAGATGGGAAAGAAGTGTTCGTCCACACGGTCAAAACACCCGTTAAAGATGACCAGGCTAATGTTATTGGAATATTGGGCATTTTCTGGGACATCACCGAGCACAGGCAATTAGAACAACAACTTCGTCATTCACAGAAAATGGAAGCAATTGGGAGATTAGCAGGTGGTATCGCTCACAAATTCAACAATTTACTCATGGCATTACGCGGTTACAGTGTGCTCCTGTTAAAACAACTCAGCGACAGTGATCCAGTGTACGAGAATGTCAAAAAAATTAGTGAGGTTACGTCAAGTGCAGCCTTGCTTACCCGTCAGCTTTTAGCATTCAGCCGCAAGCAGGCTCTTGATTTAACTATAGTTGACCCTAATCTTCTCATAGCCGAAACAGGAAAAATGTTTCAGCCTATTATTGGCGAACACATTAACCTGGTTACTCATCTCGACCCGGAGATTGAATACGTGAAGGTTGATAGCGACCAGATCGAACAGGTTATCATGAATCTTGTGGTAAATGCTCGAGATGCAATGACCAAGGGAGGCACATTAACAATTGAGACCAGAAATGTAACGCTCAATGATGAAGACTATCAGTCCATCAAAGAGTCAAAACCAGGAAGATTTGTCTGTTTATTGATTAAAGACACTGGTGCGGGAATGGATGAAGAAGTCGTAAAGCACATATTCGAACCATTTTTCAGCACAAAAGAACGCGGGAAAGGAACAGGTCTTGGACTATCTACTGTTTATGGTATTATAAAACAGCACGGAGGATGGATAAATGTTTACAGTAAATTAAGCAAAGGTACAACATTTGAGATATATCTTCCTGCTGTCTCATTCAAACCAGAAAAGAGCACCAAAGAAACTGTCTCAGTACAGAATCTCCTGGGCAGAGGAGAAAAAATTCTTCTTGTGGAAGATGATGAAGGAATATGCAAATTCGCTGCAATTGTACTCCGCAAAAATAATTATGTTGTATTCACGGCATCAAATGTTCAAACTGCACTGGATACTTTTCACAAAGAAAAAGGAGAGTTTGATCTGGTTTTCTGTGATGTTATTCTGTTTAATGAAAGCGGGCTCGAACTGGTAGATAAACTTCTCTCACTCAAACCCAAACTTAATACACTGTTGACCAGTGGCTCTCTGGATAAAAAGACACAAAGAGTGGTTACGGGCGAAAAAGGATTCTTATTCTTAGAAAAACCTTACCACATAACCGACCTACTTCAAGCTGTCAAAAAGGCTATAGTCCAACATTAGATTTTACTAATGACTTTTTGTCATTCCTTGCGACGGCTTTTTTAACCACACCACTCAGAATTTTTAAATCGATAGGCTTCACAAGATAATCTGAGATGTTAGAAGATCTGACAATAAAGTCATCCTTCATTCCCTCAAATGCCGAACAGATAATTACAGGTATATCATTACCCGCTTTCCTTACCAAGCTGAGAATTTCAATTCCATGAATGTCTGGCATCTTAATATCGAGAATTAAAAGGTTAAAGTGATCTTCAAGTATTAACTCTAAAGCCTCAAACCCTGATGATGTAGTCACTACATCGTATCCATCCATCTTAAGCA
>SOKM01000153.1 GCA_004375785.1 Candidatus Cloacimonadota bacterium
TCTGTTATGTTAGGTATTTTTGCATTGCATTTCTTTAGGAAGATTGTCGTTTTAGCTGATGAAATATATATCTTTCCTTCCATATTGATATCTTTGATAATGAAAGGTCTGTTTTCAATCATTAGATCAAGCTGGGAACGGATAATGGACACATCCTTGATAGCTATTACAGATACTTTCTCTTTTTTCTCCTTTACTTTTTCTACTACCTCTTCCTTTTTCTTTATGAGCATCTGGGGGCTTATTTTTGAGAAATCAAACGATGGTTCGTTTATCAAAATCCTTTCTATTTTTTTCTGTTTCTTAAACAGTGTAAAAAGGTTATATTCAACAGAAATGAATTCAAAACTGGCAACATTTATAGAATCATCTGCAAAAATAATTATGTCATTAAATGTATATCCAGTAAGAATATTTCCTTCAACCTCAGCAATCTTTACCTTTACATTGAAATTTGATTCGATTATATTCTTAAAGAGCTGCTCAGCCTGCCTTAGTACAAATGTGCTCTTTGTAACAAGAAATGAGAACAGAGTTAGTACTATTGATATGAAGATTAAAAATGAGAAAATGGGCCAGAGAACCTTTCTTTTTGTCATCTTAAATAACTGCTTAGCCACAAAGGCACACTAAAACACTAAGATTATAGAATAATTCTTTTAACACTATTTTGATAGCAATAGTTTCTTCTTTTTCTGGTGGCTGAACTGTTGCCATCTTAGAATGCGTTACCTATAGCAAAGTAGACATTTCCTCTGTATTTTTCTGTCCTGTCAGTCAGTCTATAGCCGTAATCGATCCTTATTGGTCCAATAACCGTGTTATAACGTATGCCAAAACCTATTCCAACCTTTATCCCTTTTATTTTAATATCATCTTTGTTCAGCCACAGTCCTCCCCAATCAAAGAAGACTGCTCCTCCGAGCAACCTGTATAATGGGAATCTGAATTCTTCTCCACCATTTATAAGATATATGCCGCTTTGTTTACCTCTTATATCTATAGACCCTATAGAACTTTCAACATACCCACGGAGTGAACTCGCACCTCCGAGTTCAAATCTTTCATCCACTGAAATGGAGTCACCCGTACTCTGTTTTAACGGTACTGTATACCCTATCTTTAATTTTGTTGCTATAACGGAACGTTTTGTAAATCTTCTATAGATACTAATATCCTGAACATACCTTATAAAATGGTTGTCTCCCTTTAATATGGAGCCTGCACATTCAATTGAAGATAATGTTAACAATCCTGATCTGGGATTAAAGATATTGTCCCTTGTATCCTTTGAATACGCGAAAAGAATTGAATTTGTTACAATATTCTTTTCTGGTTTGTAATCACCAATTACATTTATTGATGCCTTCTTAAACTTTAACTCGCTTGTAATGTTGGTAGAGAGATTAATAGAATGTCCAATCCGAGTGTTAATTCCGTAGATGTTGCCGAAATAGGTAGAACTCCTCTCGTCAATTATTTTTATAGTTTTTTCTCTCTCATTGAATAGATTAAGGCCAAATCTTATAGGGAGACTGAAGAGATATGGTTCTGTATAATTTATTACAAAATTTCCCGCTTCTTCTTCCTTATTGTTTCTGAAGATTGACTTTGGGGGAGTAAAATCATATGTGTAATTCAAACGTAATAATTGATTGTTATTAAAGAGATTTTCATGTCCCCATCCTGCTTCCATTGTTATTCTATTAGGTGTCTGGAATGCTAAACCACAGGCAATCCATTTAGTTTTCCCTTCTAATACCTTAAAAATAACCACAACATTCTCTTTCTTGTCTTCAATACCCTCTATTTCCAATTTAACATCATCAAAGAGACCTGTTGCATATATCTTCTGCTGTGAAGCATATACCTTTTGAGGTGAATAGACATTCCCGGGCTTTAGTAATATTTCCCTTGCTATTATTCTTCTTCTTATAGTTTCATTTCCTTCAATCTTTACATCTTTCACAAAGACCTTCTTTCCTTCTTCAATTGAGAATGTAAGATTGTAATTCACAAGGAAACTATCTTCGGAGGATACTGTTACATCGGCATAAATATATCCTTTCTGTGCATAGAGAGCGGTTAGATTATACCTTGAAGTAAAGATTCTCAAGTAATCGTATGGTTCTCCTATATGTAAAATAATCGTTTTCAGGAGTTTTTTATCATCAATTATTTCATTTCTTTTGAATGTAATCGATTTAATGATTGCCCTATTCCCCTCGTCTATTGTGAAAGAGAGGTCTATAAGATTTTCCTCTGGATAAAATTCTCCTTTCTTTGAGATTACCTTTGCATAGAAAAACCCTTTACTTTTATAGTAAGAGAGTACATTTTCGATCCCTACCTTTATCTTATATTCATCGTATGGGTCTCCCTCTTTAATTATCCTCATTGTTTTCTTTAATTGTTTATCCTTAATGGATTTCGTACCAATAAAGGTAATCTTTCCTATAATAAGAACCTCTTCATCTTTTGTGATGATGAGTCTTCTGGGACCGCATTGGAAGGTAAAAAATAGCAGGACAAGTAAAAAGTAAAAAATAAAAAGTAAAAAGTTTTTTGAATTCTTAGTATTTTCTTTTGACACGTGTTCCTCTGTAATAATGTTTTAATATCTCCTTATACCTGTATCCTTTTCTTGCCATTCCTATGGCGCCCCACTGGCACATTCCGCATCCATGTCCTGCACCGTGACCTTTTATAAAGATGGTATCACTATTCTTTTCTATATAAAAATAGTTGCTCCAGAGAATTTTATCACCTTTTTTTATAACCTTTCGTATGTCAAGTCCCTTAAGGATAATTTCGTCAGTGTCGGTTTTGATTTTTAATCTTGTGACTCTTTTCGAACGAGGATTTCTCTCTAAACTAAACATTTTAATATTGCCAATCTCATTGTTAACCGAAGAGCTGTCATCACCTCTCAGATTTTTTTTCAACATACTATAGAATTCCTTTTTTACATATTTTTCACTCCACTTAAAGAGAGGGGAGATGCTGCAGAATGCATCCTCTTCTTCGTTTAATGAGAATTTTGGTACATCCCTGATGCTTCTTAGATAAGGCACAGTTTCTTCACCCCAATTATCAGTTGCGTTGGAAGTTCTACCCCCGCAGGTTGACGAATACTTTGCTTCAATAGGTTCACCTCTATATGTGATTATTTCTCCGTATGTTTCATTGACTGCGCTATCTGAAACACTATATCTATCCTGAATTCCTTTATATACCTGGTCATATATGGTTGATACAACATCAAAATTGGGTTTCGTATTAAGGTTAAGATGTTTGAAAGCGTATGTTCTGGCTGCAACAGCCTGAGCTTTGACGACCTCAAGTTCGCTCAATGGTCTTGTTCCAATTTCATGAGGAACGACACCTTTTATGTAAGTTTCCATATCTACCAGATTAACAATGGAAAGTTCTGAATCGAGATATACCTTGATGTTTCCGTTGTATCCTGTGCCATTTATAAAGATAGGTGAGTTTAGCCTGGTGCTAAGTAATAATGGAAAGATGTATCTGTCGTTTATTATGATACTAAGAGTATCTAAAGGTTTTATGTTGAAACGGTCTTTTTGGCTTTTGACAATGATAGTTTCAGAGGAAAAGATGGTTATCTTTGTTAATTCTTCTGCTATAAGAACCCTTACAATCGGAACACCCGAGTCATCTGTTTTATAGAGAGCTTTTTTTGCACAGTTAAAGAAAAGTAAGGAAAGAAGAAGCACAGAGGCGAGTATGGACTCGATTCTTTTTTTTATATTTTTATAATGAGTTCCCTGCCAGTATATTTTCTGGCAGTCTGGACATTGAAGGAACCTGTCCTGGGTTTTGAAAACATAAGGTGGCACTTTTTCTTCAATTCTTTCTTTTTTAACCTCGAGCAAAAGGGAATTGCATAGGGAACATCTGCTCAAAAATTGTATACTTTTTTTGATATTTAGTTTTTTTATCAATTCTTTAATCTGGTTTTCAAGGATTTCTCCTTTTAATACAACTGTCTCTATATTTTTTCTCTCCTTAAATTTCTGTGTTCTTGTAATGATAATCCTTCCTGTCTTTAATGCAAGACTTTCTATTGTTGAAATATCACTTTCATTAACATAAAGGGTATCAATTCCCATTAATCGGAGCCACTTTGCGAGACTGCCAAGCATGGAATCAACAATGAGTCCTCTATCCATTTACTTCAATTCGTATAACCAATTGGTATTATTTAATTCATTAAGTGATTTGACGCAGGCTGAAGCCTGCGGCTACCTTCATTATAAAATACATTCAATGATGTTGGAGTTCGATGAGTTTCTCAATCCTTTTCTGTGAGAGGGGCACAGCACCACCGAGCATTTTTGCAAGAAAGTTGATCCTGGCAAGGAATTCAACCCGTTCAGCCCTGTTCAATGCTTCGAAAAGGTCTCTTCCAACACTGAGAAGACCGTGATGAGCAAGAATGAGTGAGTTATGTTTTTCAATAAGTTTACTTATACTCCTTGGAACCTCCTCAGTCGAAGGGGTTCCATAAGGGGCAACGGGTATTTCGCCATTTTCTAAAACTGTTTCAGCAATGATTGGTTTGAGAGGTATTCCAGCAGCGCCAAAAGCCGTTGCGTAAGGCGGATGTGTGTGAACTATACCGTTAATGTCCTTTCTCTTTTTGTAAACCTCTATATGCATTCTGTATTCAGAAGACGGTTTTAGAGCACGTTTCTTAATGTTTCCTTCAAGGTCAATCTTTACTATGTCCTCAACCTTTATATCCCTTTTTCCACTCGGTGTAATTAATATACAGTTATCTGGTGTTCTTACACTCACATTTCCATCAGTTGCAACCACAAGACCTTTTGCATAGATTATTTCAGCAACCTTACAGATTTCCTTTTTGAGTTTAAAATCCCCTTTCATGGTTGACATTATTGATAGATAATAATTTCGTTAGTTTCGTTTAGTTCGTTATTATCGTTTATTTCGTTTATCACCTTTATTTTAACCAACAGAACCAATTAAACCAATAAGACTAATGAAGCCTAATTTTGGTAAGCTGTCTATATTTTTTCTATTCTCCATCCTTTGTTTACTATACTTCCTACATCGTACATCCCTTATTCACTCTCTTTCTGTCATCTAACATCTTATATCCCATATTCACACTTTTTAAGTTATCCTACATCCCTTATCTTCTCTCTTTCATCATATCTTCTCCATTCCACCCATATATGGTACGAGCACAGAAGGAATTCTAATGCTCCCATCCTTCTCCTGATAGTTTTCAATTATTGCTATAAAGGTTCTTGGGGTAGCAATGCCTGAAGCGTTCAGGGTATGTGGGTATATGAGTTTTCTTTCTTTTCTCAATCTGATGTTTGCCCTTCTTGCCTGAAAATCTTCAAAATTACTTGCTGATGAAACCTCAAAGAATTTTTCAGAGCCTGGAGCCCATACCTCAAGGTCGTATGTTTTTGCAGAGGCAAAGGAGAGGTCTCCAGTTGATAGTAATGCAACCCTGTAAGGCAACTCAAGAAGTGTGAGGATTTTTTCTGCATCTCTTGTTAGGGTTTCCAGCTCTTCATAGGATGTTTGTGGGTCAACAATTTTCACAAGTTCTACCTTATTGAATTGATGAACCCTTTGAAGACCTTTTGTTTCTTTTCCATAGGAACCTGCCTCTCTTCTGAAACAGGCAGTATATCCGACATACTTTATAGGGAGGTTCTCTTCTTTGATGGTTTCGTTCCTGTGAAAATTGGTAATTGGAACCTCACCAGTTGGGTTGAGAAACATATCGTCTTTTTCTATGCGGTACATATCATCTTCTAATTTGGGCAGTTGTCCTGTTCCAAACATAGCGTCTCTGTTTACAAGGAATGGAACGAATACTTCTTTGTATCCGTTTGAAATATGGGTATCGAGCATAAAATTTATTAATGCCCTTTCCAGTCGTGCACCAACTCCTGTATAAAAGGGGAAATTGGCTCCGCTGACCTTTGTTCCCCGACTAAAATCGAGAAGTTTATTTGTTTCAATAAGCTGCCAGTGGGGTAGGGGTGTGAAAGGAAGTTCTTTACCTGGAATTTCTCTGACTATTTTGTTAGTTGAAAAGTTTTTTCCAACCGGAACTGAAGTGTGCGGTATGTTTGGAATCCAGATGAGTAGTTTTTCAATTGCTTGTTTTATCTGTTTTTCCTCTTTTTCTAATCTTTTAATATTTTGAGAAACTTTCCTCATTTGTTCTATCTTCTCAGGCATTTCTTTCCCATTTTGTATTAAGAGAGCAATTTCTTTGGAGGCTTTGTTTCTCATATGTCTCAAGGAATCTAACCCTTTCTGTAAATTCCTCTGTTCAATATCCAGGGATAGGAGTTCGTCAATATCTACCTTTTCGTTTTTATTTTTTACTGCCTCTTTTACCTTGTCACTATTCTCTCTTATAAATTTTAAGTCTAACATAATAAATACAATACTTTAAAGATAAAGAAAAGTCAAGAAAAAAATAACCTCCCAGTCATTGCGAGTAAACCCGCCATATTTACAAACGAAGCAATCTCGATTTTTTTTCTTGACTTTGGGTGAAAAAATATGTTAGATTTATTATTGTAGATTTATTAAGAGTCTTAAAATAAGAGATTAAAGATGAAAATGAAAAGTGAAACTATTTTTAGAGAAATCAAAGAAGGAAAATTGTTTGATTTCTATTTCCTGTCGGGTGAAAACGAGTATAAAATTCAGGAGGTCCTTCAAACCCTGACAAAAGCAGTTCTTAATACAGGGTTTGAATCTTTTGACCTTGAGAAATTCGATGCGGGTGAGAAAAGTTTTGCTCTCGATAGTTTAAGTAGAGCTGTTTTAACACCTCCTATGGCTTCTCTAAAAAGATTAATTTTTCTTGCTCAGGTCGAGAAGCTTACAGCGTCCGATAGGGCTAAATTGTTGACCCTTATCGAGTCTCGTGTCAATACAGGTATTCTCGTTATGATAGCGAGTCCGTCTGCAAAAGTAAAGGGAGAGTTCTATAATAAAATAAAATCCAAATCAAGAAGTGAAAATTTCAAAAAGTTAAAAACCGATTCTCTCGAAAAATGGATAATAGATTATGTTGGAAAGAGAGGATGTTCCATAGAAAAAGAGGCTGCTTTAGCTATTATAGAATTTTCTGGAGATAATCAGATTTCTCTTTCAGGTGAGATTGAAAAAATGATTACATTTGTTGGGGAGAAGAAAGCATTAAAAAAAGTGGATGTTCTTAATATCCTGACTTCCAATAAGGTCAAAAATGTATTTGATCTTAAAGAAGCAATAGGAAAGAGAGAACTTAAAAATGCACTTTCGATTCTTAACTATCTGTTAGAATGGGGAGAAGTTCCAGAAATAATTCTGGCTGTATTGAGAAACTTCTTCCTGAGACTCAGAGGGGTGTTGTATTATAAGAGAAAGGGCTTATTATACAACGATATAGTTAAAAAAATGAGGGTAATGAGTTTTATTATAAGTAAAGAAATGAACTATCTTAGGAATTTTTCTCAGGATGAGTTGAAGGTTCGGCTTAACCTGCTGTATGATGCTGAGGTGAGGATGAAGACAGGATGGGATGTCAATCTTGTACTTACAGATCTTGTATATAACCTTATTTAAACTGGAGGAGATAATGCCAGAAAATAAAGATGAAGGTTTTGAAGAGTTGGTGAAAAAGAGAGAAAAATTGGTGGAGAAGCTCAGGAAATTGGATGAGAAGAAAGAGACGACAAAGGAGAAAATTTATATAAAAGTGAAGACAGATTATGAGAAGAAGCTCAAAAAAATAGATGAAGAGCTGAAGAAGCATGTGTCTTTTGCAAAAGAAAAGATTTCTGCATTAAAGCAGGAAGAGGAAAGCCTGAAGGTAGAAAGAGATTCCTTCGCAGATAAGATTGAGGAATTAAAACTTAGATTTGAACTTGAGGAATTTGATGAAGCAGAATATAAAACGACCCTGGAAGAGGAAGAGAAAAAAATGGGCGAGATTGATGAGAAGTTAAATAGTATTAAGAATGAAATTGAATCGATGCAGGTGTTGGTGAAGGATGAAGAAAATGAAAAATTACAGGTAACGGAAGAGAAGGGAGCGGTAGAGGAAGAAGAAGAGGAGAAAATTGTAGAAGAAGCAGAAGCAGAAGCAGAAGAAGAAGTAGAGGAAGTAGAAGAAGAGAAGCCGCCAGTGGTTGAGGAAGAGGTAGTAGAAGAGAAACCACCAGAGGTTGAGGAAGAAGCGGTAGAGAAACCATCAGAAACTGCAGAGGACGAAGAGAAGGTTGATGTTGAGGAGAAGGAATTGGAGGAAGCATTTGCACCAGCAGATGAAGAGAAAACAGAAGAGGGAAAGATTCCTGAATCTCTTGAAGCAAGTCTTGAGGAATCTCTTGATGATTTATTAAAGGAAACAGAAGCACCTGAGATACCAGAGGAGAAAGAAGAAGTTGAATCACCTGAGTTAGAAGTCATTCCGGAAGAAGAAGCAATAAAAAAGGAAGACAGTAAACTTGAAGGTTTTCCCGAAGATGAAGGTAAATTGGGTGAGGAAGAACCTGGTGCGTTGGAGGAGGAAGGTGTTGAAGGGTTGAAATGTCCCAAATGTGGTTTTATTAACAGTAAAGATAGCTGGTACTGTGAAAAATGTGGTGCGGAACTTCTTCAATAAAAATTG
>SOKM01000058.1 GCA_004375785.1 Candidatus Cloacimonadota bacterium
TTGAGTGGTTGCCCACACAATGGACAGGAGAATCTAAGGCGTTTCATGTTCAGACCGCCTCCTTGTTTTTCTCAACCCAATATGTCCAGAAGAGCATACAAAAGCACCAACCAACAGTTAGACCAGCAATAAACAAATCCTGAAAGGTCAGATAACACGCAAAAAGAATACCAAAGATTACCAAACCGATAAGTGTCCACTTTACAGAATTCAAGACTTGTCCTCCTCTTCTTCTATGATTCCAGAATAATCTATGACACTACTCTGATAACGAGATAACAATGCCTTGTAATCTGTCTCCAAATCTTCATCCAATATTTCAGGTAAGACCAACCATCTGGAAATCACACCTTCGACATTGTATAACTCTCTCGCACATAAAGCCATTAAAGGTCTATGTTGAGGAGTTGCAGTCGCCCAACAGAATAATCTCCACCACCATGCACGAACAGAAGGGAGTATATGTGGTAATCTTCTATCTTCATGCACCTGAGCAGTATGTGACAATAAAGGGTCTGTCTGTTTCTGTTGATGTTCGGCGATCATAGTTTTAGCTTTCATCCGCTTTCTATCTCGCCTTAACAACTCTTCTTCTGCAGTCTCGTATCTTTTCACTTAAACCACCCAAATCCAATTTTTGCTGCATCGCCCCAATCTTCTGGAATTTCTTCAGGTATCTCATTGAATAACCATCCAAAGTCCAGTCCTACATAATAATGCAAAATGTAGAATGCTATGAATAGTGCTCCAAGCACACCTATGATATAAAACAGGTACCTGATACTCTTATGTGAAAATAGATTTATATTACTAAACCTACCTGGCTTCCCTGCTTTCCCTGTAATCAAAGCCATTTCTAATCCTTGCCACACCATCTCCTTATTATCAAAAACGCTATCCTTTCGGATCTCTTCTTCTGACTTTTCTTTTCGTTTAAGACGAGAAATAACTAACTTCAATGTCTCAAATAACTGGTCTGCGATAGAATTATCATACACAACGGAAGCATCAATCAAATCTTGTTGAACTGGACTTTCGCGTATTTCATTACTTCTAAAATCATTCATCACCCTTTCTGCTTGAGCATCACTGGCTGTAACAAAGATAACAGGAGCAAATCTCATCTTTTCTTCTTTTTTCCCAGATAGCAGAAGTTCATCAGATACCATATCATAGAATTTATACATTCCAATCTCGACACCTTCTCCTATACCGGCTCTAACATTTTCCTTGCTTATAATTCCGGCCCAAGTTCTTTGTGCCAATGTGTGGTCTCGGAATTCTACATAACTTCCAAGTCCAGTAGAACCACCAAACAGGCTATAATTTGAAATGAATATAGGATACACACGACCACCCTTACTATCGCATTTGCACATGGTAACAACAAACGGCAATCGTATCTTTTCTGAGAGATCTGCAAATTCTCTTTTAAGGCGTAATATGTCTTTTATCTCATCCTTTGTTTCTACAACCTCTCCTTCTATGAGTGCCATATCCATAATCTTCTTCATATCTTTCATAGAAGAGAACCTTTCCCCTTCTAACTCATAAAAAGGCATGGCATCATCTTTTACATCAACTGGTTTAAACTCTGATTCTTCTTTTTCTTCTTCATCTGCTTCTTCTCTGTATTCATCGGGGCTTCTCCAAAAACCACCAACCGTAGGATTGTATAATTCCCAGTATTTTATAACTTTGAATTCAACCCTCTTTAATGGTTTTCCTAACATTGACCGAATGCGTAATTCCAAAATCTTGATGTAAGGTGCAAAACTACCTTTATGTAAATCAATGAGAGTTGCAGTCATAATGAGGGCTATCATAAAACCACCAGTGGTAGCTATCATTGTCATATATTCCAACAACTCTAAATCTATAACCCCAGTATTAACCCAACCGTACCAGAACCAATAAACGATATAGCCGCCTATTATTGCCATTAAAGCCAATAAACCTTTATTCCTTGGTGCACCACTCAAATCTATCGCAAAAGGCGACACATCTTCTAAATTATAAGATACTCCTGTTAAAGAGTGCTTACTTTTTCCGGGTGTGATTTTTTCAGCATACATACCTGCTTTTTCTGCGAAACCGGGTTTTTCGTCTTTATACATTTTGTTCATTCTCCATACTCTTTTGATAAATGAAGGTATGTGCATTTGCTACAACTAACTAGACCACTTTCAATATCTAGTTGTAAGTCCTTTTTAGACCCACAAATACTACAGCCAATTTCTTTGTAAGTTTTTGAAATGGTTTCTATTATCTCTTTTATAAGTTCTTTACCCATTTTTATTCACCTAGTTCTCGCCAACGCCTTCCTAACCATGCGCCGACGAATGCTCTGATTATGAATGCTGCAAGTAACACTGTTTCAACATTACTTGAGACAGAGACTCCAACCAACATGAATCCTATA
>SOKM01000205.1 GCA_004375785.1 Candidatus Cloacimonadota bacterium
TTGCTTTTGTATCGATATCCAGATGAGTTAGTTTACCGAGATTTGAAAGCAGTATCTCTCCACCGGCATAGACGGCTTTCTTGATTGTAGGCAAAAGTTTCGTGTATTTACCCATACCACCTCCGAACACATAGTAGGGAGTATGGAGTAGGTAGTAAGGAGAAGAATAAAAGAGAAGAAAAAAAGGATAAAGTGAAAATAAACTTGTTATTAGTGGTATATTTATGGTTAATCATTGTTATTTGTTGTTAGATTTTAACGATCTAAACGTTATTAACGATATAAACGAGTCAAACGAAACTATACAATAACTCAATCACCAGATGACTTCAGTTGTTTCTTTCTGCCTCTCATACGTTTTTAAGAAATTCCTCTATCTCTTCCTCTGTGTTGTAAAAATGGGGTGAAACCCTTATCCATCCCCTTCGATGAGAAACAATAATCTTTTTCTCAGTTAATCTGTCAAAAAATTCTTCGCAATTTGTGTTTACAGGCTTGAAAGTCACAATGCCTGAGCCCTTCTCTTGACTTAATGGAGAAAGAATTTCACAACCTTTTTCTCTAAGCCTATCTATTAGCGTTTCCCTGAAAGAAAGAATCCTTTTCTCTATCTCTTCCTGCCCTATCTCAAGAATAAGTTTCAGGTGTTCCCTGAGTCCTGAGATGCCAAGGAGATTTGGCGTTCCCTCTTCGTATCGTGCAGCAGAATTCTTCACTGGCGGTAACTCTAAAAAATCATGGAAATCTTCCCAACAAACACTCAACCACCCTGTATTGATAAGTTTTAATCTATCTATAGCCCTTCTCGAAATATACATAATCCCAATACCCTGTGGCCCGAAGAGCCACTTACCTGTTCCTGAAGAGAAAAAGTCGACTTTGATTTCTGAGAGGTTAACTTTCATCGCCCCAAGACCTTGAATTCCATCAACAAAGAGCAGGATATTCCTCCTCTGGCAGAAATCACCAAGCTTTTCAATACCTACTCTTGCACCTGTCAGGAAATCGACCCAGTCAACCGTTATTGCTCTTGTCTTTTCATTAACAGCCAATTCGCATTTCTCTATAAAATCCTCGTCTCTCTTTAATTCAATATACCTTTTTTCAACCTGAGGAATGTTATAGAGCCAGGGGTAAATATTTGCTGGAAAACCACCCTTTCTTAATATGACATTGGTTCCTTTCTCCCAATTAAGAGCGATTATAGGGATAATCAATCCCTGTGATGTATTTTTAACAAGTGCAATTTCATCAGTATCTGCTCCTAATAATCTCGCTGCAAGTTCTCTTGTTTCTTCCTCAGCATCTTCCAGCATCTCTTTTGTTATATCAGATTCGTTCTGATAGACATCAAGAAGCTCTTCCATAGCATTCCGAGCTCTTGTTGTCAAAGGGCCACTGGATGCATGGTTAAGATAGATTTTTTCTTTTGTAATCGGGAAAAGCCTTCTTATCGTATCTATATTCATTACTTACTTCTCGCTTTCATAATTCCATTGGCGGTTATCAACAACGGTGAGATTGCTAATGACACCTTTTTTTCCCACTAACCCATTTACCCATTAACTCATTAACTGTCTTTCGTAAATCCGTATTCGCCTTCTATTTTCTTTACGGTAAAATAGTGAGGCGAGAGGTAAGCAAGAGGCTGGAATTTTTCATCATCAAATTTTCCCTCTCGTAGTATCTTCTCATCAATATGTGTTCCAACTACCTCCCCAAGAAAAAGGGTATGACTTCCAAATATAACAGTTTTTATCAGTTTGCACTCTATGTTTATCGGGCATTCCTTTATTAAAGGGGCATTTACTAATTTTGCGTGTTCTTTCGTTAATCCAGTTTTTTTAAATTTATCAATATCTCTACCTGACCTTGTTCCGCAAAAATCCGCTTCTCTGATAAGGTCTGCCCCAGGAATGTTCACAACAAATTCTCCACTTTTCTCTATATGAGAATATGAAAACCTGCTTTTTCTTATCCCAATCCCAACTACAGGAGGAACTGAACATACAGTTCCTACCCAGCTCAGAGTAATAATGTTATCCCCTTCGCCTGAGTGTGATGTAACAAGTGTAACAGGTCTTGGAAAAATAAGGGGGCTTTTAGTTTTATCAAAAAATTCTTTCATACTCCTAATCCTTTCTAATGACGTTTATTGGGTAACTCCCCACTACATGTTAGATGTCGGGGCGAGAGGATTTGAACCTCCGACTTCCTGCTCCCAAAGCAGGCGCGCTACCCGGGCTGCGCCACGCCCCGCAAACTCCACATTATGGTAAATTTATCAAAAAGTCAACCTTAAATTTCTGAATTTTTGTAATCTGGGTAATCTGGTTTCTAATCTGTGAAATCAGAGGTTTCAGATTTTTCTGAAACCTTATTCATTGAAAACATACCTGACCACTTTTT
>SOKM01000210.1 GCA_004375785.1 Candidatus Cloacimonadota bacterium
AGAAGCCCGAAGAATCTCGGTTTTATCTATGTCAGAGATTCTTCCAGGGTCAATAGAGAAAGGATTACTCAGAATGACACCTTTTTCAAACCTGCCCTCAAGAGAAGCGAAGGAATGACAGTAAAGATAATGAAGATACACTACATTAGCATATCCTGGGAAGTTGTTCTCCTGTCAGCATATCCACAATTCTTGTTCCTCCAGATAATGTTTTCATACATACCCTTCCCTTGTGTTGAGAAACCACCTCACCGATTAACTCAGCATCTTTTCCAAATGGCTCTTCTCGCATTCCATCTATGATCCTGCGGACATCCTCTGCTGCTGCAACAATAACCACCTTTCCCTCATTTGCTATATACAACGGGTCAAATCCCAGAATCTCACAGGCTCCTTTCACATAATCTTTAACAGGTATCTCCTCTTCATCTATTATTATACCGAAATCCCTCCCCTCCACAATTTCGTTCAGGGTTGTGGCAAGCCCTCCCCTTGTAGGGTCTCGCATAAATCTTACCTTATCAGAGCAATTCAAAATTTTAGAAATCAAACCGTTCAGCGATGCACAATCACTTTCTATATTGGAATTCAACCCAAGCTCCTCCCTTGCAGAGAGCACAGCGATGCCGTGTTCACCAACCCCACCGTTTATGATGATCTTATCCCCCACGTGAATATCTTCTAAAGTGAGCACCTTTTTCTCAACAACACCAACACCAGATGTATTGATAAAAATCCCATCACCGGTGCCTTTCTCTACTACCTTTGTATCCCCTGTGACTATCTCAATGCCAGCGTCACATGCAGCCTCCTTCATAGAATCGATGATTTTCTCAAGGCTCTCGTATCCAAAACCCTCCTCAATTATCAGACCGCATGAAATACAGATGGGTTGAGCTCCCGTTACCGATAGATCATTTACTGTTCCGCAAACAGCAAGTTTTCCAATATCGCCTCTAGGGAAAAAGATGGGTTTAACCACATACGTATCGGTAGTGAAAGCGACCTTTGTCTCTCCTATGTTTAAAATGGCTGAGTCGCTCATGTGTGAGAGTAAAGGATTATCAAACTTTCGAAGGAATAAATCCTTTATCAAGTCATGCATGAGCTTACCCCCGCTTCCGTGGGCAAGTGATATAGTTTTATCGTCCATATTTATAGTAGGCTGCACAGGTTCCTTCTGAAGAGACCATACACGGTCCCACCGGATTCTCTGGTGTGCATACATTTTCAAACAGGCTGCAGTCCAGGGGCATTTTTACTCCCCTGAGGATTTCTCCGCAGATACATCCCGTTTTTTTTCTCAAAGGCTCTATGGTAACCGGAATTCTATCTGCATCAAATGCCGAGTATGTATCTCTGATCCTAAGACCACTCCCCGGAATAACACCAATGCCCCTCCACTCACAATCAATGGATTCAAATACCTCATCCAGTAAATTTTTTGCCCTCTGATTTCCTTCCTTTTTTACAACTCTCGTATACTGATTTCCTATTTCTGGAGAACCCGTCGTTATCTGTTCTGCAAGCATATAGATTGCCTGAAGAATATCTGCAGGTTCAAAACCGCTCACAACACAGGATATTCCATAATCTTCCGGAATAAAATTATACACCTCCGTTCCTGTTATCGTGCATACATGTCCAGGAAGAAGGAAACCATCTATGGAAATCTCCCCACAATCCAATATTGTTTTTATTGCGGGGGGAACAAATTTGTGTCTGCACAATATAAAGAGATTCTTCAGTTCACAATCCTTTGTATCCTTTATCATTGCTGCCACGGTGGGTGCTGTTGTTTCAAAACCAATACCAAAAAAAATCACTGTTTTTTCAGGATTCTCTCTGGCAATCTTTAATACATCAACAGCAGAATAGACAATTGTTATATCTTTTCCAAGCGATTTTTCTCTTGCAAGACTGGAAGTCGAACCTGGTACCCGCATCATATCGCCAAAGGTAGCAAAAATTACCCCCGTTTTTCTTGCGTAGGCAATAGCCGTATCAATGTCGGAATCCGTGGTAACGCAGACAGGGCATCCCGGTCCTGAGAGTAATTTCATATTTGGAGGAATGAGCCCCTTAATTCCATAGCGATAGATCGCCATTGTATGGGTGCCACAGACCTCCATCATTGTTATGTCTCTACCATGTGCTATCCTGGAAATCTCAGCTGAAAGATTCCTGCAAATGTCTTTGTCTCGAAACTCATCTATGTATTTCATTTTTTATCTTTGTCATTAAGTAACTTCGTTCAGAACAATTGTCTCGTTTAGTTCGCAGGCTAAAGCCTGCGGCTACCTTAATTTCCATCTCGTACTGGCTTTTCCCTGTGCATCGGTGCTGACTCTATTTCAAAAAGTGCATTTAGTAGAGAGATGGTTTCCTCTGCTTCTT
>SOKM01000357.1 GCA_004375785.1 Candidatus Cloacimonadota bacterium
TATTTAACCCAAGTTAAACTTGGTGTTTGGTCAATTTGTTCATACCTATCTCACCCCTCAACTTTCTTAGATCCTTGCGTATCCTTGATTCTATCAAACTCCATGGTTGACAAGTCAATCGTGACATAGGTGAACTCATTAAGCTGACCAGGTTGAATGCATATCGCCCCATCAAGTTTTGCATACCATTGTCCTGTAACATCAGGAGACTCATGGATATGACCGTGAAGTGAGAGTTTTGGCTGATACTTCGTCAAAAAGTTGTAAACTGCCTTTGACCCCACTTCCGCACCATCATAACATTTATCCAATCCTAGTCTGTCGGGTGGCATGTGGATTACATATGCGCTCTTTGACATATCCTTGGGGCATACCAGTTGATTAAGTTCTTCTTCTATCGTTGGAAGTGTTTTAGCATATGTAAACCAGTCATCTATTTCTTGCCACCCGTTTGGTGTAGATAACAGTCCTTTTCCGAACTGTTCTTGGAGCATGTAATCGTCTGTGTCCATTCTACATCTGTCCTTGAGTCGGAATGGATAATCAACTACCCAGTTCATACCTACAAATTTGTAACCTCCAACTTCGAATTTACGTTGTGCCAAGCAGACTACAAAGGAATATTTATTACAGGTTTCCTCAAACAGTTTGTCAAAGATTCTAAGATCATCGTTTCCCAAGTAGCAGAGATAATAAATCCCAGCAGAGTCGAATCGTGCAAAGTGACTGTCAAGGTAGTCGTTAATGAATTTGTCTTGTCTAAATAAATCATTATTCCCTGGTAGCATATCACCACCATTAATGACTACATCTGCCTGAAAGTCTCTTGCTACTTCGAATAACCGTTCATATTTCCACTTAATTCCATGTAAGTCCGTAACGAATAGCACTCTCATCCAAGCAATTCCTCCTGCAATATTGTCACATCACTTGTTATCTCCTTTAATTTACTTCTCTTAGTTTTAGAATATGAGGTTTATTTTCTTTCTTGGCTATTGTCAAGCCAAGGTAATTTCTATTATTTGTCTTGGGAAAATCTTCTCTAAAGTGACAGCCTCGGCTCTCTTTTCTTGTCAGGGCGCTTTCAATAATTATGCTGGCAGCATCTGCGATATTCCTGACTTCCAAGAAATCTTTGCTTACCCGATAATTCCAATAAAAATTATTTATGCTATTGTTAAGAGATTCTAGTAATTCTTTAGCAGCAATCAATCTTTCTTCATTTCTTGACATGCCACACAGGGAGTTCATTGTTCTTCGTATAACCTCCCAATAATAACCAACAGTTATCTTATCTTTTGATTCTACCGTTTCTCCACTCTGCCATAATGGAACCTTTAATGAGGGGACATCATCTGAATTTAATAAAAAATGTTTAGCTGCAAGTCTTGCAAATAAAACACACTCAGGTCCAGAACTGCTTGCAAGTCTTGTAGCCCCATGCAATCCCGTATAAGCAGTTTCACCGAGAACATAGCACCCTCTTATTCCAGTTTCACTGTTAGAATTAACCAATACTCCTCCGTTAGAGTAATGTTCTGCATAAACTACAGGCACAGGTTCTTTTGTTATATCTATTCCTTTGTTCAGACAGAAGTCATAAGAGTTTTGAAAATTGCTTTTTAATTTATCCTTGTCTATTTTGGTGCAATCAAGCCAGACATTGTTTAATCCGTGTTTCCTCATTTCTATATCCTCAGTCAGGACGACAACATCTCTTGTCGCTTTTGAACCTAGCGGATCATATTTCAAAACAAGATCTTCGGCAGAATCTTTATAAAGTTTTAATATGGCTCCTGCGCCTCTTAGTGCTTCTGTAAGCAGAAATCTTCTTTCACCTTCAGTAACAGCAAGCTCATCATAAAATACAGTGGGGTGAAATTGTATAAACTCCATGTTTACAAGCGGAAGACCTGCCCTATAACACATGGCAAAACCATCACCCGTGCTTGTATCTGTGTTTGACGTATATAAAAAAACCTTTCCTAATCCGCCTGTAGCGATAAAGGTGGCTTTGCATTGAACAGTTCTCACAAATTCCGCTTCTATATCATAGACATAAAAGCCAAGGCAGACATCTTTTCCTTTTGATTTTTCGATTTTATTTTTTGTTATTAAATCAAGTACCATATGATTTTCATAGACCTTTATATTATGATGATTCCTGATAAGTTTTCCCAGTGTCTCCATAGTTTTCATGCCAGTAATGTCACTTACATGAAATACTCTATTCTTAGAATGACCTCCTTCCCTATTTAAATCAAAACTATCATTATTCTTGTCAAATTTAACGCCCCTGTCAATCAGATATTGTATAACATCTGTAAAAAAATGTTCTACACAGTACTTAACAATTTTAACATCATTAAGTCCCTTTCCTGCTTTTAATGTGTC
>SOKM01000103.1 GCA_004375785.1 Candidatus Cloacimonadota bacterium
TCCGTGCTCTTTGGCGGTCCAGTTCTCGGATGCGGTCCCCAATTATCACTCGGTTGATGAGGCTGGCGTATGGGATTCTTCGTATCAGTCTTCGTTGTTCCCTGGCGATTCCTGAGATTTGTCCTAAGAATGAGAAGTATCTGCTGCGTAGCCGCTTCCTCTTGGCGCCTAGAACCCCAAGCGAAGAGAGTTCACTGTAGTACTCTTCACTCGAAACTACGCGCCATCGTTTAGGAGCAGCCAACAGAAAACCTCAAATCTAAACTGTTACTTTTTTTGCGTATTCTTCCATCGCTTTGCCTACCGCTTCAGTAACTTTATCTATTTTCTCTTTTGATGTTTCTCTAATTATCCACATCTTTTTCACCTAACACTTTGAGGAAACTGTTACCCCATCAAATTGCAACTGCTTTTCATGTAAAGCACACTCAAAAACGTGAAGTCCAACCTCAGGGGAAACACAGTTTCTTAGAATTTGTCGTTTATTTGGTAATTTATATTTTGACAAATCAATTCCATGAAGTTTTTGCAGCTGCTCTATTTTATGTAAGTTTCTTAGTCCACTGTCTTCAAACTCTTTTTGAATAATTGGAAAATTACACCAAAATAAATGCCTCTGCAACAGTTGTCCACGAATTAAAGGTTTATAGTAAGGTTTCACATTCTCCACAACCCACTTACCCTTAAAATTGTGTTTCAAGAATAATATTTCTTGATACAGTCTCATATCGGGGTATTTTGGTTTAGAACCTCTAAATTTCACGCATAGATTATGCCTAAAACTTGCATGTGTTTGACACGGTGGACTAGACCAGATAAAATCAAATTCTTTAAAATGTTCTAAAAGAAAGCTGTGAGCATCCCTACTGATAATGGTGTCATTAGGAAAAAAATCTTTGTAAATATCTGCAATTTTAGGATTATTTTCAACTGCAACAACCTCTACATTTTTCCATAATTTTCGATTGCCACCTACACCAGAAAAAAGATTTAATACTTTCACTTTCATATTTTTCTCGTCTCCTGACAGTTTACCTAAACTGTTTTCTGAGCCTCCAACCTCTCTTTTCTGATCTGTCGAAGAGTCTTACCACAATGAAAGCACTTATCGTCAGCATGTGGAGCGCCATGAGTTTGCATACCTCTAAATTGGTGCTTTAGCCTAAAGAGAATACATTTACTCTTTAGTTCCATCCAACTTTCATAACGAAGCCGATCAAAAAGGCGCAACCGCTCAATCATTAGAAATGAAGGTTCTGTCATTTCTGTTTATCCTTCTTTTTCTGAATCTCCACAACAAAAATTTTTTTCCCAAGTTCACGCCGATACCCTAAACAATGATGTTTTTGTGATGGATTTATTCTCTTTCCACAAGCAAAACAATGATAAACCATTATTTTTCACCTAAGTATAAACTGTTACCCTGTCTGTTTCTCCTTCTCTTCTAGTTCCTCCAAAAGTCTTCTGACGAATTCTTCTATCAAATCATATTCGTCTTTGCTTATGGTCATGAAATCTTTGAATTCCTGTGGTTTTTGTTGTAGCCACTCTTTAACTTCTTTTAGTTTATTTTTACATCCAAAGCATGAATCACAAGGAAAATCACATTTTATGAGTTTGTCACAGTTTTCCCAGTATGTTTGTTTTAGTGTTATCATGTCTGTTTTCTCCTTCTTTTCCCATGTTTCAGGATACAAATTATGCATAACCCTACAAAGAGAACTATGCTCTTCTTTTTTCTCCTTCTGAGCCTCCAATATTTTGACCACACAAACGATGCAGTAAGTTTGATTCAGGGGTATCTCTCTTTCACAGTTTTTGCATTTTTTTAGTGGAGGTTTTTGCGCACAAAAAAGTCCTGTCATTTCTGTTTCTCCTTCTTTTTTGGTTTATCGTCCACAAAAATAATGCCTTCAGGAGTTGCGTAGATTGTCCCATGCCTTCTTGTCATGTTGCCTGTTTCTCCTTCTTTTCCTGTAAATATTTGGTGATGAGTTCACCAATTACTTCGTTGGCTTTTCTTCCGCCACGTTCTTTTAGGACAACTATAAGAAACTCTGTCCATGTTTTGTCGGGAATATTTATTGTTGTCTTGGTCAAACTAAATCCCCTATAAATAAACGGTTACGTGTATAAATAGCAATAAGGGTTAAATATAGCTTGTGGTGAAGTGTTGTTGGTGTGTTTATGAGCGTGGATATGATTATTCAGTCGGTTATCAGCGGCGCGATGCTGTTTTTAGGTATCTATTTTGGTTCCAGGATGAGTGCAAGGACGATCAAGAAGGAGTTGTTGGCTACTGCTGACGAAAGCGAGACTGTTCAGAAACTAAAGAAGATGTTGAATGATCCCGAGTTTGAGGGGAACCTGAGTAAATTGCTTAATAATG
>SOKM01000190.1 GCA_004375785.1 Candidatus Cloacimonadota bacterium
TTTCTTTCTGTAATTTTCTTAACTATCTTATTCGCAACAAATAATGCTTCTTTTGCTTCGTCCGCACTAACTTTTGGGGGAGTTTCATTTTTTATGCTCGATATAAAAGATTCAATCTCCAATCTCAGAGGTTCAGCATCTACGACATCAAGTTCTTCTCTGTCAATATATGGTTCACCATTCTTGTAAACCCTCTTATAATATTCCACCGAACGGTCAAGGTAGTTTATGGAGATATAAGAATCCTTTTGGAAAAACCTGATTTTCCTCATCTTCTCTTTTGAAACCCTGGACGTGGTAAGGTTTGCAATAGTTCCATTTTCGAATTCTATTCGTGCATTCGCTATATCAAATTCTTTGCTCAACACCGGAACACCGACAGCCTCAATCTTCTTAATCTTACTCTCAACAGAAGAAAGAACAATATCAATATCATGAACCATAAGGTCATAGATTACTGGAACATCAACCCCTCTCTTTTTGAAAGGGGAGAGTCTGTGTGACTCAATAAATAACGGACTCTTTATAAGGGGCAATGAAATAATAACAGCAGGATTAAATCTCTCTATGTGCCCAATCTGGAAAACAACCTTTTTCTCTTCGGCAAACTTAATAAGTTCTTCTGCCTGTGATAATTTTTCTGCTATTGGTTTCTCAAGGAGAAGGTGTTTCTTAAGTAAAAGAACATCCTTTGCAACATCGTAATGTAAAGGGGTAGGAACTGCCACGCTGACAGCATCGACATTTTCAAGGAGTTTCCCCCTTTCTTTATAATATGTTGTCTTATATCTCTCAGCAATTTCTTTACCTTGAGAGATTGATGTATCACAGACACCAACAAGATTCACTCTATCAATAGAACTGTAAATCCTGGCGTGGTGCTGCCCCAGGTAACCAACCCCAATCACACCAATAGCTAATTTAGACACTTATTCTCCTTAGCATTAATTAAACACGCAAAATTAAGAATCAGAAGGGATGAGGGGTGTTAAGTTTTTTACCACCTTCTCAAAAATCAGTTTGTCGCCTCGCTTGTCGACAAAAATAGCATCCCCTCTCGTATATTTTTCTGTGAGAATCTCCTCGGCAAGAGGATCTTCAAGTAGTCTCTGGATTGCACGGCGAAGAGGTCTTGCACCAAAAGTCGGATCAAAGCCATCTTCAACCAAAAAGTCCTTTGCATTTTCACTGAGTTCGATATCAAAACCTCTTTCTTTGACCCGCGATTTAATCTCTAAAAACATAATATCAACAATTGTCAGCATCTCTTCTTTGTCAAGCGCATGAAAAACAACAATCTCATCAACCCTATTTAGAAATTCAGGATTAAACCGCCTGTTCACCTCATCGAGCAATCTTCTTTTCATATTTTCGTAATCTCTACCAACTTCTATCTTATGAAAACCAAGGCTTGTCCCTTGTTTAATCTCCTTTGAACCAATATTGGATGTCATAATCAATACAGTATTTTTGAAGTTTACCTTTCTCCCAAAACTATCCGTAAGATGGCCATCTTCAAGTATTTGAAGCAGGATATTAAAAACCTCTGGATGAGCCTTTTCTATCTCATCAAGAAGAACTACAGAATAAGGACGCCTCCTTACTTTCTCGGTTATCTGTCCGCCTTCGTTATAACCAACATATCCAGGAGGTGCTCCAACAAGCCTTGAAACAGAAAATTTTTCCATATACTCACTCATATCTACCCTGATAAGAGCATCTTCGCTGTCAAAGAGAAACTCGGCAAGTGCCTTCGCCAGTTCTGTCTTCCCGACACCTGTTGGTCCAAGAAAGATGAAGGAACCAATCGGTCTCCTCGGGTCTTTCAGTCCTGTCCTACCCCTTCTTATTGCTCTTGAAATTACTGTTAATGCTTCATCCTGTCCAACAACCCTCTTCCTTAAACCATCCTCCATTCTGAGAAGTTTTATCTGCTCCTTTTCCTCGAGTTTAAAAAGTGGAATCCCTGTCCACATTGATACTATTTCCCTTACATCTTCAGTAGTCACCTTGATTTCCTGAGAACTAACCTCTTTTTCCCATCTTCTTCTTACCTTTCTTACCTCTTCCTCAAGTTTGTCCTGCTTATCCCTGAGTTGAGCTGCTTTCTCGTAATCCTGTTCTTTAACAGCCTCTCTTTTCTGCTGCTCAAGTTCATCCATTCTTTTCTCAAGTCTGTTAATATCAGGTGCAGAAGGAAAATTGGCAAGTTTCACCCTTGCACCTGCTTCATCAATTACATCAATGGCTTTGTCTGGAAGAAAACGATCTGTAATATATCTTTCTGAAAGGGTTGCTGCCGCAACAATTGCCTCATTTGTATACCTTATCCCATGATGCTCTTCATAGCGGTATTTAAGCCCTTCTAATATCTCTATGGTATCCTCAATGGATGGAGGATTAATCATTATGGGCTGGAATCTTCTTTCCAGTGCACCTTCTTTTTCAATATACTTTCTGTACTCTTCCATAGTCGTGGCTCCTATGCACTGTAGTTCTCCCCTTGCAAGAGCAGGTTTCAACATATTTGATGCATCTATTGCCCCTTCTGCAGCACCTGCACCCACTATTGTGTGAAGTTCATCAATAAAGAGCATCGTACTATCAGAATTTCTTATCTCATTGAGGATAGCCTTCAACCTTTCCTCAAACTGTCCCCTATATTTTGTTCCTGCAACAACAGAAGCGAGGTCCAGACTCAGAACTTCCTTCCCCCACAGGATTTCAGGTACATCCCTTTTTACTATCTTCTGTGCAAGTCCTTCTGCTATTGCTGTCTTTCCAACACCTGGCTCTCCTATCAAAACAGGATTATTTTTCTTCCTCCGTGAGAGCACCTGAATAACCCTCTCTATTTCTTTCTCCCTTCCTATAACCGGGTCGAGTTTGTTCTCCTTTGCAAGTAGGGTCAGGTTTCTGCAAAAATAATCGAGTGCAGGAGTTTTCGATTTCTTACCTTCCTTTGAGTCATAAAGAGCAGGTGGAAAACCACCGAACAGCTTTATAATTTCTGACCTGGCAATATCATATGAAACTCCATATTCAGAAAGAATTCTTGCAGGTGCACTGTCTCTTTTTCTCATAAGTCCAAGAAGTATATGCTCAGTTCCCACATGTCTATGGTCTAATTTTTTTGCTTCATCAATGGCGAGGCTAACGACATGCCTTGCATCCTGACCAAGGGGTATCTGGCCGGAGGCAAGACCTCCAACTTCACCTTCGCTGAGCAATTTCTGAAGCGAACTGGCAACCTTCTCAAGGTTCACACCAAGGTTTGTTAACACCATAACAGCACCACCGTTACCCTCTTTTATCAAAGCAAGAAGAATATGATCAGCACTCACACTGTCGTTACCATTAGATGCTGCTTCCTGTCTTGAAATATAAAGTAATTTTCTCACTCTTTCAGTAAATCTTTCATCCATCATTCTCCCCCCTGTTATCAAGAGATAAAATTTCTTTCACAAAGAGAGACCTTCGCAGGTCCCTCTCGTAATTATCCATTTTTTTATTATAAAATAGTTGCAGGTGTGCAGGTTGAAAATATATTAGTAATTTATTTAAGTGCTTAAGCGTTACATTTCTAATTATTCCAAGTCCAACACCAAGACGGACAGCAGATGACAGATTTATTACTTCCTCATATGTAAGCAAGTGTGCATATCTCAGGATTCCGTATGCTCTCCATATCTTGTCTTCTATCTGAATCTGAGCATTTTTCATCAGCACCTCTCGTGCATTTCTCTCCATTTCAACAACCTCTTTTACAGTTTCAGTTACCAGAGAAACAATGTCTTCCTCCCTCCTACCAAGTGACATACTGCTTGATAACTGGAAGAAATTCCCTTTCACCTCGCTACCCTCACCATAGAGACCTCGAACGAGTATCTTTTTTTCCTTGAGTTTTCTAATAACTTTTTCTATCTCCCTTGTCAGAACAAGTGCGGGAAGATGAATAAGTGCAGATGCTCTTAAACCTGTTCCAATATTCGTTGGGCAGGATGTCAGATAACCAAATTCTTTGTCAAATGCATACTCTATCCTCATTCCAATCTCATCGTCCAGAGGGTTAAGAAAATCGTATATCTCAAATAGTTGTAACCCTCCTCCAAAACCCTGTATGCGTAAATGGTCCTCTTCATTAATCATTACTGAAATCTTTTCATTTTTCTCTATCACTGCTCCACTTATGTCGTATTCGAAACAGAGGTCAAAACTTACAAGATGTCTTTCAACAAGAAACTCCTTCTCTAAAGGGGAAAGTCCCTGTATATCAAAAAAATACCCATTCTTAAAGGTGTTAATTCCTATAAGTTCATCCGATAATTCATTAAAGATTTCTCTTTTTTCCTCTTTTGTCGAACTGATGGCAAATCTATGATTTTGTAAATTTCTCGCCAATCTGATTCTTGACGAGAAAACAATTTCAGAGTAAGGACCTTTGGGTTCCATCCAGTGACTTGGTTTTCTCAACATCTTCTCAATCTTCTCGCTCTTATTCATTTTCTTCCATTTTAAGGGAAAGGGTTTTTATCTTATCTCTCAACTCTGCTGCAATCTCGTATCTCTCTTTCTTTATAGCATTATCCAATTCTTTCTTTACTTCCCTTATTTTTTTCTTCAAAACCAATTTTCTTCTATCAAGAATGGGAGTTTTTCCTTTATGTCTTTCCCCAGCGTGCAACTCTCCAATTATCGTGTTAATATACGATCTGAAAGTAATATAACAGTGCGGACATCCAAATTTGCCTTTATTTTCTACCTCGATCAATCTGCAACCACAAACAGAGCATTCTGTATCATAAGCAATTTTATCTTCTTTCCCTTTTTCTTTATCTTCCTCCGATTGTGTTATAACAGACAGAAAGCCTTTCTTCTTAGCACAATCCTCGCATATATGGAATTCTATCTTCTCACCATTAATAACCTTTGTGAATTTTATCCTCCCTTCTTCAATCCCGCATATCTCACATAACATTTTCTCCCCCCAGGATTCTCCCGTCGTCTAATGTTATTATATTACCAAATTTTCCTGCTATATCAACATTATGGGTTACTACAACAAGGGTTATTCCTTCCTTGCGGTTGAGTTCTAAAAGCATTGAAAGAAGCATATCGCTGTTCTTACTGTCAAGGTTTCCTGTCGGCTCGTCAGCAAAAATAATGGATGGATTATTTACTATAGCCCGTGCAACTGCTACCCTCTGCTTTTCACCGCCCGAGAGTTCACTTGGTTTATGGTTAAATCTGTCTGAAAGGCCAACCTTTACAAGCAACTCTTTTGCAATCTCATAACCCTTCCTTGCATTCGTTCCATCGATAATAGATGGCATCCTCACATTTTCTAATGCGGTAAATTCAGGCAGTAGATAATGGAATTGAAAGATAAAACCTATTTTCTTATTTCTTATTCTTGCGAGTTCCCTATCGGGAAAGTCATACAGACTACTGTTATCCAGAAAAACCTTTCCTTCCGTTGGCCTATCAAGACCTCCAAGGATATGAAGGAGTGTGCTTTTCCCAGCACCTGATGGTCCAACAATTGTATGTATCATACCCTTTTTAATTGTAATATCGATACCCTTAAGCACTTCAAGATTCTCCTTACCTGTCTTGAATACCCTTCTTATATTTATTCCTTTAAGTAATACTCCGTTTGCAGAAATCTCTTCTTCTTTCATAACCTATTCGTAACTATTCATATCTAATTGCCCTAACCGGGTCAAGCCGTGATGCCTTCATTGCAGGATAGAGGGTTGCAATAAAACTAATAACTATGGAGGCAACGGCTACAATTAAAAAATCAAACGATTCCATATGCACAGGTAAGGTATCAATAAAGTAAACATCGCCAGGAAGAGAGATAAATTTATACTTACCAAGAAGAAAGGAGGCTGTGCAACCAACAATAAAACCAAGTATGGTTCCGATAAAGCCAATAATAAGCCCTTGAATGATGAATATCCTCATAATCTGTTTATTAGATGCCCCCATAGACTTAAGGATACCGATATCCCTGGTCTTCTGGATAACAATCATTATAAGGGTTCCAATAATATTGGATGCTGCAACTATTATTATAAGAGTAAGAATGATAAACATAACTGTCTTTTCGAGTTTCAATGCAGCAAATAGAGCCCTATTCATCCGCATCCAGTTATTCGTCCTGAACGGAAAACCGAGCCTCTTTTCTATTTCTCTTGCAATTTCCGGTGCTTTGTAAATATCATCTATCTTTACCTCGATACCTGTAACAGCATCCTCCATTCCAACAAGATTCTGTGCACTGGAAAGAGAGACATAAGCGAGCGCAGCATCATACTCAAACATACCCGCATCAAAAATTCCGGCGACCCTGAACTTCTTAAATTTTGGAATGATTCCCATCGATGTCTGCTTAAAATTGACTGTGGAAAAGATGGTTAATTCATCGCCTGTGTGGACCCTGAGGTTATCTGCAAGGATTGAGCCAAGAACGATACCAGGAGTATCTCCGCCTGTGAGGTCGAAATTGCCGTATATGAGTCTTGATTCAATATCACTCACTTCCGAAAGACTCTTTTCTTCAACACCTCGTAAAACAACCCCATCAACATAGTTATCGTGATTTATCATAACCTTTGTGTAAATGAATGGTGAGGCACCAAGCACATGTGGTGAATTTTTAACAACTGTAAGCACAGAATCATAATCCGTCACGGGCTCGTTAAAATATTTTAAGACTCCAATATGTGCATTTATTCCGAGTATCTTATCCCTTAAATCCTTCTGAAATCCACTCATAACAGAAAGAACAATGAGAATCGTTGCAACACCAATAAATACCCCACAAATAGATATTAGGACAATAATAGTCTGAAATAGAGTGCTTCTTTTTGCTTTCAGGTATCTTTTTGCTACAAAGTATTCAAACTTCATTCTTTGCTTTTGAGTTGTGGGAAGACAATCACTTCCCTGATAGATGGATTATCTGTTAAAAGCATCACTAACCTGTCCACTCCGATCCCCAATCCTCCGGTAGGCGGCATACCGTATTCCATTGCAGCAAGGAAATCTTCATCCAACTCCTGTATTTCACCCTCCCCCATCTCCTTCATCTTCCTCTGCTCCTCAAACCTCTCTCTCTGGTCAAAGGGGTCATTCAGTTCACTGAATGCGTTTCCAATCTCCAACCCTGCTATTACAGGTTCAAATCTCTCTACAAGTTCAGGATTTTCTCTATGTCTTTTTGCAAGTGGAGAAATATCAAGTGGGAAATCGATTACAAATGTGGGCTGAATAAGGTTAGGTTGTACCATCTCACCGAATATCTCATCAAGTATTTTACCTTTACCTGCGTTTTCATCAATATCAAGCCCCTGCTCTCGTGCAAAAGTAAAGACCTCATCCCTTGTCAATTTAGAGAGGTCTTCACCTGTAAACGATTCAATTCCTTCGTAAAACCCAAGCCGTTTCCATGGTCTTGTTAAATCAACATCATTTCCCTGAAAAGTAATTTTCAAGTTTCCGATAACAGATTCTGTAATTCCAGTAACAATCTCTTCGGTTAAATCCATCATATCCCTGTAATCTGCATACGCCTCATAAGCCTCCATCATTGTAAATTCAGGATTATGATTCCTGTCAATCCCCTCATTTCTAAAATCCTTACATATCTCGTAAACCTTTTCAAGCCCACCAACAATCAATCTTTTCAGATAGAGTTCATCTGAAATGCGGAGGAAGTAATCCCTGTCGAGAACCTTATAATAAGTTTTGAAAGGGGTTGCAAATGCTCCGCCGTAAAGTGGCTGCAACACGGGTGTCTCAACTTCTATAAAACCTTTAGAGTCGAGAATTTCACGCATCTTTTTTATAATCTCTGCCCTTATAATAAAGGTTTCCCTCACATCCTTATTCATAATGAGGTCAAGATACCGTCTCCTGTATCTTGTCTCTTTATCTTTTAATCCATGCCATTTCTCGGGAAGAGGAAACAATGATTTGGAGAGGAACTCAAGACTCTTTACGAGCAATGTAAGTTCTCCCGTGCCTGTCTTAAATATCTCACCACAAGCACCGATGAAATCACCTATGTCAATAAGTCCAACCATCTCAAAGAGTTTCTCATCAAGTTTATCCTTCCTGAAATATATCTGGAGTTTTCCTGTTGAGTCTTCTATATCAGCAAAAACAGTCTTTCCATGTCCCCTCTTTGCCATTATTCTTCCTGCAATAGCAACGGAATCCTTTCCAACCATCTCTTTTTCTTTCGCTCGTATCCCACCTATACTGTGTGTTCGGGCATAATTGTATGGATATGGATCAAGACCCAATTCTTTCAGTCTTTCCAGTTTTTCGATCCTTATCTTCTTCTGGTCAAGTATTTCTCTTTCCATTCTTCTCTCTCTTACTAAATTTGTTTTATTATAATCACAAAACAAAACTTTGTCAAGAAAAATAAGCCACA
>SOKM01000336.1 GCA_004375785.1 Candidatus Cloacimonadota bacterium
GTATTGTTTTTTAAAAAATAACAACATTTCATGACCTTTATGCCCGCAATGACGGCGTTGGCTGATTATTTACGAATTCCCTTTATCCCTGTGGACTAAATTTATTTCTCGAGAACAAAATTAACCGGGAAATAATACCAGACAGCAACCGGTTTCCCATCTCTTTTTGCAGGGAAAAAAACGGAATGCTTTACTGCCTCAATAGCTACACTATCAAACAGAGACGAAAGCTGCCTGACAACTTTAGTCTCCTTGACCATACCATCTCTGCCAATCAAAAGTCGTAATGAAACAACTCCTTCCACACCTTTCTCTCTTTCGCTCTCAGGATAAGCAGGTATCACAGTCGTAATCGTTATAGGAGGGACATCATAGAATTCTAAAAGTCCAGCCTTTTCCTTCTCTAAAGAACGAGATACAATAAAGTACTCAATTTGTTCTCCTAAGGCATCGTGTCCCTTTATGTCAACCTCTTCTCTCTCTCTGTCATAATAAAAACTAACAACCCCGGGTCCAACCTTCTCCGGAACAGCAAACCCGTCTTTCTCTCCGGTTACAGGATTTATAACACTATTAAGGGTTTCCGACCAGATTACACTTAAACTTTCTGGAAAAACATCCATCGAATCCCTATAGTGAATTATTTCCTCAGTTAATGCAATAATATTTAACCTGAGCTTTCTCGTAATATCTTGCCAGCGATGGGTTTCCCAAAATTCATCACATTTCAATCTCCATACATATTTTTTTTCACCAATTGCAACCTTTTTTAATTCCATTTTTCCTGGAGCTATTTCACCCTCTTTCGTTCTTCTGTAATACCCCAGTTGTTTGCCATCCTTCAGAAAAAGAAAAACATAGAAGGTGGCTTTTCCCTCGCTTATCTCTGACTCTCTGACAACAACCCTATCGATGAATCTCAGTGTAACGACGTATGTAAAATCAAGAAGATATGGGTCTATGTCACCCAAGCATAAAGATGCGGCTTTTTCATACGCCCCTTCATTAATCAAATTGAAGAATTTTGTTAGTGTTCTGGAGGGGTCCTCAACCCTTCTACAGTTCAAAAAAAGCATTAAAAAAATCAGTAGATTCTGGAACAACCTGTTTTGAACAGGGAAAAGGCTAAATCTCTTTTTTCTCAGTAATCTCTTCAATTACACCTCTAAATTTTTCAATGAAATTTTCCTTGCTGAACTTTAAGGAGACTGCTCTTACCTTTTGGACATCAAAATCCTCCGGGTTAAATTTAAGCACAGTATCCATCAGCGCCTCAGAGGTTTGAGGAAAGAAGAAAACTCCATTCTTGCCTTCTTTTACAGTCTCTTTTGCTCCACCCCCCTTAAATGCAATAACTGGCGTCCCGCAGGCACCTGCTTCAAGTGGAACAATGCCAAAATCTTCAAAAGTAGGAAAAATAACTGCTTTTGCCCTCCTGTAAAAACTCCTAATCTCTTCATCTGATCTCTTTCCCAGAAACTGTATATTGCGGTTTGCACTTCTATTAAGATTACCCTTTAATGAACCTTCTCCGATAATAAGGAGAGGAAACTTCATATCATTGAAAGCACTGATTGCAATATCGATTCTTTTATAAGGTCGCAATCTTGAAACTATAATAAAGAAATCTTCTTTCTTAACCTTTTTATCAGGGGTAAAAAAATCGGTATTAACGGGTGGATAAATTAGCATTGGTTTAATCCCATAGAATTTTTCTATCCTTTTTGACACTGTTTTTGATATAGTAACAATGATATCAGGTCTCCTGCTCGTGTTTTCATCCCATAAACGGATCCAATGAAGTCCAAGTGAAAGTAATACCTTGCTTAATCCTTTTCTTGCTTTTAGCAAAGGTTGGTATGAATTCCATGCAAATCGCATTGGATTCAACATATAGTTAATATGGATTGTTGAGGGAAGGGTAATTATTCCTTTTGACCAGGCGCTTGAAATGGAGATAACAAGGTCATAACTATTAAGGTCAAAACTTTCGATTGCAAGAGGCATAAGAAAAAAATACTTCTCATACTGGTATCTCACAAAGGGAAATCTTGTTAAAAAACTCTCCTTTATGTTCCAGTTCTTGAAATGCTCAGGCATCCTGGTGCGGTCATAGATAAGGGTATAAACAGGTGCTTCTGGAAATAATTCATGTAAAACCTCTAAAACCCTTTCAGCTCCACCATATTGATTAAGATAATCATGTACAATTGCAACCTTCATAAGAACCTCTCATTATCTATTCTCATATTTCTCTTATAACAGACAAAATCCTCACAGTCAAGAAAATTTTGCCACGAAGGCACGGAGACACAAAGATTTAATTAATCTTTTTTGTCTCATCCTTAACCTGCCAGTATTTCCTCTATCCTTTCTATAAGGATATGACTATCAAACCTCTCTCTTACATCATCCTTTGCTCTATGCACAACTTTTTTATAGAACGCTCTATCGTCAAGCAGTTTAGTTAGTGCATACTCAAGTCCGCCAATATCAAATGGAGGAACGAGTTGTCCTGCATTACTCCTTAATATCTCACCTGTTGCACCATTATCAAAGGCAACAATTGGCGTTCCTGCTACCATAGCCTCTATTAAGACGCGTCCAAAAGGTTCAGGCTCACAAGGCGTATGAAGTAAAATATCAATATCATACATTATTCCTGGAATATCCCATCTGAACCCTGTAAAAAAAACCCTTTTTTCAAGACCAAATTCCCTGACAAGGCTTAGAAGCTTCTCATTGTAATCAGACTCCTTAAAAAGCGTTTTACCAATAATAAAGAAATAGAGATTATCCAATCTTTTTACAAGTTTTCTCGCAACATAAATAAGATATTCTTGTCCTTTCCATCTCGCTATCTGTCCAACACATGCAATGATTTTTGAATTCTGAGGAAGTCCATACTCTTTCCTTAGATTAGTTTTTGAATTCTTTCGTTTTTCTTCAAAACCTAAAACATCAATTGCGTTATATACAACCTTAACCTTTCTATTAATTCTTTCTGCTATCTTGAATTGTGCTGCAACTGCCCTTGAGATTGAAATAATATTCTTTGTAAACTGAATTCCGAGAAACTTCACAGTTTTTTTTATATAGCCTTCATTTAAGATGTCCCTGAAGTGCCAGACAACAGGAATATGAGAAAAAAGACCTGCTAAAAGACCAATAAGATGCGCCTTCTGGCTGTTTGTGTAAATAAGGTCTATCTTCTTTCTTTTAATAAAGGAAACAAGTTGAAGTATCCCTGGGAAGGAGGTGATGAAAGATAATAGAAGAAAAAGGATGCCAGTCTTTGTCCTTTTCCTCTCCAATATCATTTCAGGAATTACAATATATTCGGTCTCAACACCTTTCGTTCTTGCTTCTTTGGAAAGAGGACCAGGCTCAGGAGTAATAAGAAATGGTTCAAACTTCTTTCTGTTAATCTTCTCAAGAATAAGAAGCAGGCTTCTCTCTCCACCACTCATCTTTGAAGTATGGTCAAAAAAAAGTATCCTCTTCTTCCTCATTACCAAATCAAATTACGCCAACCATCTATTTTACAAAATGTCAGCATCTGTAAAACCTTTCTACACCCTTTATTCCCTTACTAATTGACTAATTACTGCCCCTTCCTCCCCTTCACTATCCTTCCACCCAAAGACTCCAAATAAAACTTGCACATTTCATGAAATGTGGAAGTCTCACTTTATCAAAATTGAGATGGACAATATTTCCTCTCAAACATTTAACAATTTTTTTTCAAGTACTTCTTCATAGATACACAGTATCTCATCACTTTTCCTTTCCCAGGTAAATTTCCTTGCCTTATTCCTTGCTCTCTCTGAGAAAGACTTTAGTCCTTTCTCTATTAGAAGCATAATAAAAGAGGAAAGTTCTTTTTCATCCCCCACGTCCCTCATAATATATCCTGTCTTTCCTTCTTCAATAAGCTCCGATGCTCCAACCTGCCTGCTTACGATTACGGGTAGGCCCATCGCCATTGCTTCAAGCACAGGATACCCAAAAGATTCATAAAGGCTCGGAAGAACAAGCATATCAGAAATAGCATAGTAAGGAATAATATCCTTTTTAAATCCTGTAAAGATAATCTTATCCCTCACCCCATATTGTTCTGAAAGACATTGATACTTTTTTATATCACCCACACCCACTACAAGAAGCACTGCATTGTTTCTTAGAAGTGAAAGTGATTTTATAATGCATGCAAGACCTTTTCTTCCCCACTGCCCCCCCACAAAAAGAAGAACTGCGGAATTATCATCAATCCCCATTTCCTTTCTTTTAGTTTTTTTCATAGTGATATCTACTGGCTGGAAAAATTTCTTGTCAATACCAGGATAAATTACCATTGTCTCTTTTATATCGTATGCACTCTTTATCTCTTCAGCAAGTAAAGAGGAAACAGCAATAACCTTCTTTGCATTATTAAAACTTATCTTCTGAAACCCTGAAGCAACTCTTGTTCTAATTTTCCAGTAAAACCTCCGCAGCAAAGAAAAATCACTAAAAAGATTATCAATCCTTGAGAGAAGTCTTTTCTGGCACATATGAACAGTAACTACATCCGGGTATAAAAAGAGCGGTCCCATAGAATGGATAATATCGAAAGAAGCCTGCTTTATTCTCCTGTTCAGGAAATACATAAAACTGTTCACTGAAAAGAGATCCTTTTTAAAAACAGCAGGTATCAAATGAATCTCTGCATCAGAACTCCCAGCAAATTTATTTGTGAAAAGATGAACTTCAACCTTTTCTGAAAGATACTTAACCAGTTCGTATGCATATCTTTCAACACCACCGTATTCAAAAGTTCTGAAAGAAACGACAGCAACCTTCATATCTGGTCTTTTTAATCTATTTGGTTATAACGACATTCGAGAATGAGTGAATGAGTAAATGGGTAGATGGGAAACTCACATACTCACCAACTCATTTACACATATTCTGGCCTTTTTAGTTTACTTAGTTTGTTGAGTTTACTTAGTTTACACAGTTGCTTTCGTTTCGTTCGTTTGAAATGTTTTAACCGTTCCGCAGGAACATTTCTCTGGTCTTTTTCGTCTGTTTGGTCTTATTAGTTTATTTGGTTACAGCGAAGCGTTCTATTACAGTGAAATGTTAGTTCACAGCCGAAGGCGTTTAGTCACAACGAAGTGTCTGACTCACAGCATCTGCGTTTATTACAGCGAAGCGTCATATTCCGTTGCGTAGCAACATTTCTTTGGTTGACATAGTTTATTTAGTTTGGTTGGCAAGAAGAGCTTGGGCAGCAGCAAGCACGTCTTCAACGGCAATTTCCTTAAGGCATTTGAAATTATAACGACAGTTGGGGGTCCGAAAATTGTAGCAAGGTGAACAGGGAAGTTCTTTCCTTACAAGCCTCGACTTTACACCCCACGCTTTATTCTTTGCAGGATTTGTAGGTCCGTATATTACCACAGACGGAACACTTGATATTGCAGCCAGGTGAACAAGCGACGTATCATTCGCAATAATAAGGTCAAAATACTTGAGAAAATGAGTGATTTGAGGAAGGGTTAATCTTTCCTTAAGAATTTTAAGTCTATTGTGTTTGATTGATTTCTCAATATACTCTATCTCTTCCTTCTCTTCTTCTGTCCCCACAATTACTACTTTCCAGCCCTTCTGAAGTAATCTTTCAGTGAGTGCTTTAAACTTCCCCATATCCCATCTTTTGAACAACTGTTTTTTACCTGAACCTGGTTGGATTGCAACAAGAGGCCAATCTTCCCTACCCATAAAAAAATGGTTCACTGCTCCCTCAGCTATTTTTCTATCATTTTCTGAAATATCAATTGCAAGTGGTTCTTCATCTGTATCAACAAAAAGAGCTTGTGCTATTCGATTGTTCGTTAAGACCTCGTGTTCTTTCCTTTCCCCTATTCTTATGTTGTTAAGAAATCCTCTAAATCCCCTGTCCATACCAATGCGAACCTTTGCGCCAGATAAAAATGCAATAAATGACGTTAAGAATGTAGGTGACATTGAATTGGATAGGACAATATCGGGTTTAAACCTCTTTACAAGAAAGAGTAATTTTATTAGCCTCTTCAGAGAAGGATTGCCATTAATGGTAATAAAACAATCTACAGACTTAAAGAACATTGAGCTTGCAAAAGGAGGGAATGAACAAATTGCAAGATGTGCATCAGGAAATCTCTCTCTAATACCATAGAGTGCGGGTGAAAAAAGAACATAGTTTCCAATCCCCCCCCATAAGAGAATTCCTATCCGCTCAGGTTTGTTAATCTTTGCCGGTTCTCTTACAAGTGGTCTTATGAAAAATCCAACGAGTGAAATAATTAACTTTATGAAATTACGAAGTATTAAATTTATCACTTACATCCTCTTTCCTCTTTTTATATATGTAAGGAATCCTTTTATCTTTCCAATTTGAGAGATGGAAAACGTACAGAAACTACTTTCATTTCTTTTAATGACCCAGAAAGGAAAACGGATAAAACCTGGGGACGAACCATCACCTATTAAAAAAAAGAATATGATAGCCAAGACTCTATCCTTACCCCTTAAATATTTCATAAACAGATAAACTGTGTTGTGACCATACCAATAAGTCCAGAGGGGTGGGGAATGCTCCATATTGTCTTTGATATGGGACACCTCAATTTCGGGGTCATAGATTATCCTCAACCCATTTCTCATCAAATTAAAAAAAATATCCTGCTCCCACCTGACAAATCCAACGAGGTGTTTATCAAGTGCCTTTAAATATCTTTTCCTTACAGCCATATTACAGCCTTTTAAGAACATTACTTCTCTTTTTTTGCATCCTCTATGCTGGTTTCCAGCAATGTATCCTTTCCATCTCAAAATTCCCACCTCTTCTGTTTCAGGAAGATTAATTTTTTTGCTGTGAAAAACAATCACATCCTTACCACCGCAGGCACAAACATCTTTATCTTCAAACTGTATAATGATTCTTGATAGCCATTCACTTTTTACAATTATGTCTTCATCGAGAAAAGCAATAATGTCACCCACTGATGCTTTTATGCCATAATTGAGAATCTCAGACATCCTCTCCATTTTCTTCAACGGAAGAGAAATAATTTTCAAAGTCTTTTTTTCCTTAATCGAAGAGATTATGTTTATAGTTTCAGAATCATCTGAATCAAACATCACAATCACTTCCTCAGGCAGATAGACCTGAACCATCAGGGAAGTGAGACATCTCTTAAGTTTTTGCGGATTATGATAGGTTGGAATAAGAATGGAAACTTTTAGTTTCATTCAGTCCATTTAGTCCCAGTGAAATATGCTTCGCATTTCACGGGATAAATCTTTTTGGTTTATTTTGATAAAAGTAACTTTTCATAACACTTCTCTAATTTCATTACTGCTTTTTCCAACGATAAAACTTCTTCTACAATATGTTCTGTATTATTTCTGAGCCTCTCAAAATTCTTGAGGAGGTATTCCTCCTTTACATCATTAATATCCTTATCCGGGTCTGTAACTATGCCGCAGTCATATTTTTTAATCAAAGGGCCAATACCTTCAAGATAGGGTGTACAGACAACAGGAAGTCCTGTTGATAAATACTCACCATCTTTTATAGCAATGCAGTATTCTGTTGCAAGTGATTTGCTCTCAAGATGAAGCCCGATATCCCCTGCCTTTAATAGATTCGGCACTTCTTCTGGCTCAGGATTTACAATCCTGTAATCTAATAGAGCAAGGTTCTCTTTTAAAAAAACTTCAGTCAATCTTTTAACATTCTTTCTGTTCGCGATAAGCAGTAAAAAAAAACTCTCTTCTTTTATAGTCTTCCACCTTTTAAAGTATCGTGCTGCAAGCCTTATATCCTCTTTTGTGCTGAATGTCCCTGAATGGATAAGAACAAATCTATTTTCTATTCCCAATTTTTTTCTCACCGCAGTCCTGATTTTTTCATCGGGGAAAAACTTCTTTCTGTTAACGGAATTTGGAATAATCCATATCTTTTTATCTGTATCCAGGATATTCAACACATAATTTTTGAAGGGGAGGGAGGTAACTATTATGGCATCTGCACCAAAAACCATTCTTTTCTCTAAAGAGTGCCAGAGCCTGAAAGAGATATCGTTCTCACAAAAGATACCGCCTTCAATCCCTTTTTTTGTATAGACATCTCTCATATCAAAAAGGAAACGAATCCCTTGAAGTTTTTTGATTATGAGAGCAAGTAGATTTGCTGGATACCCTCTTGCATGAATAAGAGAAGGACGAAAAACTGCCTGAAATAACATTAAAAGAGGAAGGTTTGAAAGTATGTAAAGTGGAACCTCGAAAATCCTTAGATAAAAACTCCTATGTTTTAGTGGAAATAAAACAGGGATAAAGAAAAGAGAAAAATTCCTTTGTTTAAGATTATTTTTTATTTTCTTTCTTCTTTGGCGAAAAAGGAAAAAACTTCTCTTAATGTCTCCTTTTATGAAGTAAAATGTAATTGGGATAAGGGCAAGAAAGATGAAACGAATTTCCTTCCTTTTAGATGCTATCTTTAACAAAGGAGCGAGAAGTTGATATTCTATCGTCGCTGAATAAAATGCCCTTTCTATCGCAGTAAGAATAAAAACTGTTTTCATAACTTGTAATTGGGTAAATTTGTGAAACGCTTCTTTCCCATTTTCCAAATTTTACTTTTCACTTTTAACTTCTCCGTTCTTTTTGACTTCCAGTAGTGCATTCCTGCTCCAGCAAGAAGAATAATAATAGGTTCTACTGGAACCCTGAACCGTGGATCGTTTACCGGGCCGGGCAAAATAAAAAAATAAAAAAGTGTCAGTAGATACAGGATGAAAAGAACTTTCCTGTTCTTAAAAAAAAAGAGCAGACCTCTAATAGCAAAGAAATATATAAAAAGCTCAAAAAGAGTAAAAGAGAACCATATGATCGAAAACCAGAGAGGAAATTTTTTCAATCTTTCAGTGAAAATGATTCTGAAAGAGGTAATAAACCTTCCTTTCAAAGAAAAATTCAATGCTCTCTTTGCAACGCTGCTTACTTCGCCTACTTTCTTAATGCCCTCACTGCTGAAAATTTTATACAGGAACGCATATTCCACAGGGAGAAATGTATGAAGGAAACCTGAAAAATGGAGGAGAGTGTATATTCCAGGATTTTCTCTTATTATCTTGTATCCATAGCTCGCAATTTGCTTTGAGATTACAGGGTTGTCAGAGGCATAAAGATAATCCCCATCGGAAATATTGTATATTTTTTTTACTTCTCTTTCTACAACAAACTGTGCTTCTCTAAGATTTATCTTTTCCTTGAAAGATATGACAAAGGCTGCATTATAGTAGCCAATGTTGCAGTCTCCTATTGTAGTAAGAAAAACCTTTCGAAAGGTAATGTAGTTTCTCACATACCAAGGTGAAAGCGTAAGGAAAAAAGAAAGGAGAAATAACAATGACGATTGCAGAAGAATCTTATATTTTCTTCTTAAAACAATAAATATAACAAAAAGTATGGGTATGAAAAAATAGAAGGCAATGGGCCGTGTGAGAGTTATAATACCAAGGAGAATACCGGGGACAACAAGAAAAACCACTCTCTTTCTTGTTAAGAAAACAAGGAGGAAAACCATAAAAACAGCAATTAAGAATGTAAAGAGTGTCTCGGAAAGAATTTGTGTCGTATAGAGCGCCTGGTGAGGGTGCATAGCGTAAAGCAAACCAGCAAATAAAGCAGCATGTATACTGTGAAGTAATACAATTGCAGTTGAAAATACTAAAAGTGCTGTCAGGGCATCAAGAAAACATTGAGAGAGGATGATGAACCGGTTCCTGTTACCTGATAAGAGATAAACAAGAGCAACAAATAGTGGATAAACAGGTGTCCTTGCTGCTTCCCTGTATCCTGTCTCTTCTCTATAGACACTGAATTCATGTTTTGAAAGTATGTGTGTAGCAAGGGTTATATAATTCCTTGCATCGCTGCCAGGTCCGATTGCCCTTTCAGTATCAAAAAGAATTGGGAGAGAAAAGACCATACGGAATATTAAAGCAGTGAAAAAGACTGTGGTTAATGCTTTTCTATTTTTTCTTAAAAAGCTTGATTCCATCATCTAAAATAACCTGTTCAGTGAAATTTTCTAACTCTCTTTCAAAAGAATCGCCATCTTCCATCACAAAGAAATAATCATAGAGAGAAAGAAGTTCTTTCCTGTTCCTTATCTTTCCTCCTTCTATTTTTGCTCCTGGTAATCTTACATTAATAAAAAGAGGCACATTCCATTCATAAGTTGGAATATATATATTTTCTTTTAATGGAATAGTATAAGCGAGGATATGCAGAAAAGGATTGATTACTCCTATATAATATTCTTTCGTTCCAAAACTCACAACAGCCTTGTCTCGAGGAACACTTGAAATAACTCTGATACATCTTTCAATTCTTGGTTGGAGAGTAACAAAAACTCTCTCTTTTATTACAAAATTAATGAGCGAAAGAGAAGCAAGGAAAGCTGGAAAGATATACTTTATACCTTTTTTACTTTCCGGAAAAAGCAGAAGAACAAAAAAGGCAAATGGTAGAAACCGCTGGTCGGGTCGTGATAAAGTATAAAGTTCCATTGGTGCGAGTAAATAGAGCAGGAAAAGAACTGCAAGAATAAGTTTCCATTCCTTTTCTTTCTTTCGCCACCCACTTATTACCAGGAAAAAAAACAGAAGAAACGGAACAGCAAGGATGGCAACATCAAAATATGGGGTCCAGGTTCCAAATGTATCCCTGAACGAAAGATATTTAGTGAAGAAGCTGCTGTATAAAGAAAGTTCTAAAGGTGCTCTGTTTATCAAAAAATATCCAATGAAGAAAAAGAGTGGGATGAAAGATACTGCAAAAAGAGGGATGCCTTTTTTCCTGAAAGAAATTACGAACAAAACGATAAGTAAGAAAACAAGGTAGGTAAAGAGATGAGTAAAATAAAGGACGAGAGAAAGAAAGAAAACGATCAGTAGATAATACCTTCTATAATTATTTAGCCTTTTTAAAAAAAACGGAACTATGAAGAGAAAAAGTGGAATACTTAATATAAAGTTGATATTCCCTTTTGCGAAGAAGTTATTGAAAACAAGAAGTGGCGCAAAGAAATACAGAAAGAGACCCTTTGGGTTAAGTATTCTCAAATAATAATAGAATGAGGCAAAAAATGAGATGATATAAATACTGAGTAAAACTTTTCCTGCAATGAGTGGTGGAAAAATCCTCATCAGCCCTGCAAGTAATAAAAATCCTGTGGTATAAGGCGGTGGAATTGGTTTTACCGAAAGTAACGAAAAATTAGAGAGGTGGGAGATTATATATGAAAATCCAATAAATACCGGCCAATCCTGTAGCGGAACATACCGAACACTCCATATGGGGATGAGAAAAAGAATAGAGAAGATGATGATAAAAATTTTGAATAAGTGCCTATGCTTTTTCATATCCCCATCTCGTCCCTATCATATTTCGTGCTTCACTACCGCAGTTAAAAAGGAGGTCAAGGATGGATAGGTTTGGAATAAACTTTCCCCAGAGTTGAGGATAAACAAATGAACCGTATTGATAATAACGAACGGAAATCTTCTCCTTTTTGAACATACCCTCATCAAGGTAATTCCTTCCTCCTGCTCCAGAAAGGTAAATATCCCCACCAAGTTCCTTTAATATAGAAATAAGTAGTTCAGTCTTATTCCCTTTAACATTCAGCTGCGATGCAGAATAAATCTCTTTTTTTATCTTGAGTTCTTTCATTGTAAATTTAAGAAATTCAACATTGAAATCTACCAGTCTCTCCCATCCTTCTGCATATATACTCTGTAACCTATCTCTATAATAATGAAAGAATGGTGCATTTGCATAATTCATCAGAATTGTCCCAAAATGTTTTTTCTGCCACTTTTCAGTTTTATTAATCCTTACTTCACTAATCTTCTGGTAAAACCTTCCCTTTTTATAGACGGGAACAGAAAGCCAAATAGCATTGCTCTGCGAACCCTTTACCCTGTTTCTATGTGTGAACGACCTCCTTGAGAACTGCACATTGTCAAGAAAAACAAAAATATCCGACTTAATCACTTTATAAAAAAAGCCCGGCCAGGGGATATAGTTTGGTTGATGAATGGCGATTATCTTGCTCATTGTAAAGTATTAGATGAAAGAACGCAAGATGTAAACAAACGTTACACTGTAAACTAACATTTCATTGTATAACTAACGCTGCGCTGTCAATTAAACGCTCCGCTGTAATAATTTCATTTCACTTTAATTTATAATTTCTCTTGCGTCTCTCTTCGGAACGTTTCTTTGCACGTAAAGTGGATGAAATTAAATTATTAAGCTTTACTTCTACTACATGATACCTTCGTAAATAATCCGATTTTGTTTCTTCAGAAATATAGCCATTATTCCCTGCCTCTACTAAATGATTTTGAGCTTCTGTTGTTGACCCCTTTGAAATGTTATAAAATTGAATCTTCTCTAAAAAATGGAATCTACCAAAACCTTCGGCTATATTTGCTGGAATTGAACGGGCAGCACGAAGAAAATCAGAAGTAAGCATATATTGCTCAGACTTTGGAAAGGCTCTCACTAATTTTGCAATTTCTTTAGAAAGCTGAGAAGATAATTGCCAGACTATGAGATCCTCAAAATGATTTATTTTCATCTTTCATTTACAGCAAATCGTTTATTCACAGCGTAGCGTTCGTTTACAGGCGAAGCCGTTTGTTCAACAGCACGAAGTGCGTTTTATTCACAGCGTAGCGTTCGTTTACAGGCGAAGCCGTTTATAGTACCCACCTCACCACCTCAAATACTTCGGCGAAATCACTTCCTATCTGGACGCCTCGTGTTCTTGCAAGTGCCTTAATAAAATCGGATTTTGAATATAATCTATCCTTCTGTGAAGTATATTCTTCGATTGCTGCTATTTTCTTCATTATGTGTTCTTCACGGAGTAGAATAAATGCTTCAGTATCAAAAGTAAGGTTGTTCCAGGGAAGTTCATAACCAAACATCGTGGTATCCTTGAATGCCCTGAACCCTTCCTCGTATACTGTTCTATGATCCTGATGCGTATCATTAGGGGATGGCAGAAAAATTGTATCGGGCTTAAGTTTACTTTTCAATTCAAGCATTTTATCCAATATTTTCTGTCTCTGCTCTGGAAATTTTCTTACCTCAAAATCGAGCAATATCAGATTATCTTCTTTTATTCCCATCATCTTTGTTGCTCTTTTCACCTCCTTAACCAGAGTATCTCGTGGAAGCTCAGGTGGGACAGATGCCTCTGCAGATGAAAATGCAGCGTAAAACAAGATCTTTTTTTCTTCTACAAATCTCGCGATTGTTCCACCACACCCAAATTCTCCATCATCTGTATGCGGTGCCATAATCAATATTCTCTTAAACACAGCTCCTCCTTTCTATCCTCATTTGTATTCTATATAAGAGAAAATACAAACTTTCTGAAACCGTTTTGCGAACTCATTTATTGCACAAATAAATCCAAATCAGAATACCTCTCTGTCCACCAATTAACAACCTCTTTGCCAGAGAGACAGATTCCTTCTTCCTTGTTTGTCCAATTTATTATCTTCCAATAGATATTAGCGAGAAAGGGATCATCAAATGATGAAAGATGCCAGAGAATTGAAAGACATCCATTATAATCCCTGTTTATTTCAAGTATCTTCTTAACACACTTCCAGATATTTTTAACATTCATTCTTTTATGGTAAAGAAGTGTAGTATCCATCACATTGAGAGGTATCTCCATCAAGCTAAACTCCCTATCAAGAGAATGATTGTATGGGTTGTACGGAAAAGCAAAACCTGTTCTATAACCTTCGTTTTCTGCAAATCCAATGGTCGAATCATATTCCATCCCGCATTTTTCCTGTAATAGGAAGGTTTTTGGGAAACTAAATCTTAAGAAGTGCTGTCTTGTTCCCATAATCTTTCCGACTTGAGCATCTAAGTTTCTAAATTCGTTAAAGAGTATCTCTTCACTATTATACGAATCAAAACCTCCATGAAATCCTACTTCCCATCCTCCTTTCTCAAGTTTCTCAAATAATCTTCTCATATATAACGCTTTTGTATTATACATTCCTGAAAGGAAAAAGAAAGTAGAAGTTGCTCCCAGTTTCTTTTCCCCATTAAGAATCTTCTCAAAAAGCCAATATGATCTTCGTAAGTTAAATCTTTTTTTGCTAAAAATCTCTTTAAGATTTGATTTATAACTATCTTTTGTCCACTTCCATATAGAATCTACATCATGAGAAAGAAAAATAACAAATTTCTTATCAGAGGGCCACATTGGTTTCCATTTAATATTCTTTGAGAATAAATCGATTAAATCTTTCAACACATACATATACTCATTCACAATCGGAACAAGAGCTATTTTCATTCTCTTCTGGTAACTCTCACTGTAAGGAAATCTATCAAATTTATCCCTTTTTTTTACATGAAGTTCCTGCCACTGGGAGAGAAAAAAGAATGCAGATGATATTATATCAAATGGTATTGAAGGTTTACTATTAACCTTTGCAGCAGTATAATAATCCCTGCTTTCGTCAATAGAATCATAGAAAAGGATAGGAATTTTTTTCCCTTTCCAAAAAAAATATTTCACGCGTTTGATATCGTATTCTCTTATATCATTAAAATAATCGGTATCACAAGGAACTATTTCTATGTCACCAAGACTCCCATAACCTATGGTTACTTTTTCTTTTGTCTTCGGTGCAAGTGTATTTAATAGTGTTTTAAAGACAAAGACTGCCTTATTTGTGAATTCCTCTCTACACCCAATATTTATAGTAATCCCCATAGCTCTCTGAGTATCTTAATTCTTTTGAGTTTTATTGTCTTAACAATTATGCCTAAAAGCTCATATACTGGAAAGCTCCTTTCACATTCAACGATACATCCTCTGTTTTCAAGTATGATTCTTTTCAAATCTCCATTTCCATTATATACCATCTTAGTAAGACCTACTTCTCTTATAAAGTGTGCATCAGAACCAGCAACCGGGATTTTCTTGAATGCATATGCCAGTTTTAGAGCCTTTCTGTTTTCCTCAATTGATGACCTTGCATTAAAAACCTCTATCAAATCTACTTTATTAACAAGTTCCCTGTCGAGTTTATGATTCTTGTAAGGATGGGGTAAATATACAATACCTTTCTGTTCTCTTATCCCTCTTATCACCTCGCTCGAGTTCTTTGATTTTATTTCCCTCTTGAGAAAAAGTCCAATTATATCACCCTTTTCTGTCGAATATTCTGCACCTTTTATAACCTTTATCTTCCCAATCTTTTCAAGAAGTTCAGCACCTTTTATAGTATTGTGGTCTGTAACAGCAACAAAATCGATACCATTTTTAAGAGCAAATTCAACAATACTTTCTGGTACAATTAGAGAATCAAAAGAAATTTTTGTATGTATGTGAAAGATACCTTTTAACATTTCTTAAGAGATAAAATAGCGAATTTTTTAACTCTATTATATTAGGCTTAAAGTCCGAGATAAGCACATTTGACTTTACTTGCGGAGAGAGAAAATCCTTAAGATATGAAGGAACCGATATAGGTCTATATACTGTATGCAAGAAATCATCACTGAATGGCCATTGAAATCGAAGACCCTTAATAAAATCCTCAGAATAATTCAATTCCTCCCCCATTCCTATCTGACAAAGATCATATGGGAAATCTACACCGGATGCTATTGCAAGGTCAAGCGAACCCCAGAACTTTGGATTTATTTCCATCAAACTGTAATCCCCATTACCCTTCTTAAACTCTACCATTGCGACCCCATGCCACTGAAGAGCATTTAGTAGTTTCATCCCGTAGTTTTTAAGAACAGGGTCAAAAAAACTTTCAGCACAACTCGATGCTCCTCCTCCTGGGGGAAACTCTCTTATCCTGTGATGCATAAATATCCTTTTTGGTCGCCCATTCTGATAAAGGGCAAAGAATCCATATCCATCACCTTCTATATACTGCTGAACCATAGGAAGGTCTTTTACCTTGTATCGTTTAAGGAAATTTTTATATTTCTCCTCGAGTTCTGATGGTTTAAAAACATAATCTATGAGATGACTACCTGTATCCTCTCTTGCTTTTATTACCACTGGAAAATGAAAATTTTCTGATATTTTATTTATCTCAAAAATATTCTCAGGAACAACAGTTTTAGGATATGGAATCCCAATTTTCCCAGCAAGAGCGTATGCAAAAATTTTATTAAAAGCGCTTCTAACTTTTTCAAAATCAGGAACTTCAAGTGCTGTGTATCTCTCTACAATCTCTTTATTCTTAGAAATGATTTGGACACTTCTTGAACCAACTGGAATAAGCATGTCGAACCTGGTTTTCTTAAGTAAATGAATAAGAAAATCAATGAAACTCTTTTCCTCATTTATGGGAGGAGTAACGAAAACACCCTTTGAATACCTCGAAACACCGCACAGAGACGGTCTCTTAGTATCAAGAACATAAACCTCATATCCTCTCATCCCGAGACTCCTTGTAATAGAAAGTGTATGTGAATATGAACCATCTGTTACAAGAACCCTCATAATTCTACGTCCTTCCGTGCGTAAACATCCATCATACTATTTCCCTTTAAATGTTCCTTTACTGAAAGTAAAAATTCAAGAAAAGGAAACAGAAACCTCTTTGAGTCAAAAGCAAAGTATCCAAGAAATCTGTTTATATCAAGGTTACCAGGGATAATTTTGATCACCCTGAATCCATTCTTTTTTAGCATCGTTTTAATATTCTTCTTCGAGAAATAAAAAAGATGGTAAGGAGGGTCAAAATATTCCCATTCCTTTCCTTTTTTACTTGCTTTTCGGCTGCCAATGTTTCCTGTTTTAATAAATAACAATCCGCCTAATTTCATCAGTCTGTTAATCCTTTCAAGTGCCCCTGAAACATCTCTTAAATGTTCAATTACCCTAATAAGTGTTACTATATCATACCATCTTTGAGGAAATGAAACATCATAAATATTTCCTTCAATAATATCTTGATGTAAATTTTCTCTACCAAATTTTACTTTTGATGGTGAAATATCTATACCTGTAGTTTTATATACAAGTGATGCTTCTTTTAAGTATCTACCATATCCACAACCAATATCAAGTAATTTTCCATCTGGTTTTAACATTCTAAAAATTGCAACACGAACCTTACTTGACTTATCTGTTACATATCTTGTGGTAGGATTCCACTCTTTCTCTGCATATAATTTCCTCACTTTATTATCAGAAATTGGCGGATAAACATAGACCAGTCCACAATCTTCACATTCAACAATTTCTATCCCGTGTTTATTAAAAAGAAAACGCCTTTTTTCAGACCCACACAGGTTACATGGTATACTGCTTTTATCCATTTTAAGTAATACCTTTTGATAGTTCCCTTAATTTCCCACATCTCGTACAGGTAGGAAGCATATTTGATACAAGTAACTTCCTCCTAAACTCTCTGAATTCTATGGAATTCCATATAGTCTCAAGAGATGTATCAAGCAGATTACCAAAACTCCTTCTTAAAAATGGGCAATGTATTATACTTGCATCAGGTGCTATCCTTACAGAAAAGAATCCTGCACAGGTCAAGAGACATTTTTCTCTGATGTTCCTGTTAAATATTCCCTCAAAACACTTATTTAACAAAGCCGGAGAAAACACAACCTTTAGCCCTCTATTCTCACCATTTTCAATGGTTTTATAAAAAGTCTTCTGGATCTCTTTGAGAGAATTTTTATACTCTATTTCTTCAGAAACGAGCGTGTGTATCTCATCAGAATCAAATCCTGTTATCAATGAACTTTTTCTAACTTCATCATCATTGTAATTTGCTACAAGTCCAATATCTATCTGATTAACAGAATAATCTACAAGTAAGGCCGGTAGTTTAACAACATCCTTAAGATTCTCATCAAGCACAATTACACTTATGTTTACACTGATGCCTTTCTTCTTAAAAATCTCAAGCGATTTCATTGCCCTTTTATAAGCATCTGACCTCCCTCTTATCCTGTTATGAACCATCTCAAAACCCTCACAAGATGTACCAATGAGAGCAATCCTATTACTGGATTCAAAAATCTTTTTTAATCTTTCTTCCGTTATGAGGGTGCCATTTGTTTGAAAGGAAATTTCCATTCCTTCATTTGTTATAATTTTTATAATATCTTCAATATCATTTCTCATAAACGGTTCCGACCCTGTAAGAAAACAGTTTCGGAAACCGTTTTCACTCAATTTCTCCCTGAACAAAAAACCAATTTCTTTAATTGTAAGTTCCTTCAGACCAGCTTCTGTCTTATGCTGCCTGTAGAAACACATCTTACAGTTCAGATTACATCTCTGGGTTACCTCAAAGGCAATCGATTTTGGGATAGGGATACTTTCACCATTCAATATCTTTCTGTGAATCCATCTATTTCTGGCCATTCTATAGGGCTCAAGGAATGGTCTTGTAAAACGAGAAGTTCTTACTGCTTCAATCAATCTGTTATTCAAAGTAATATCCTTTATTTATTGAACTCTGACGGTTGTTTTCGGGTTACACTTTCCACTATTTCCTTTGAAAATAACGATAAAAAAGATAGCTTCAACAATATATGCAAGAGAGGATGCGAAAGCAGCACCATACATTCCGTACCGTGGTATTAAAAAAAGATTAAGCAATATATTAACAAAAACTGCAATTGCCCTTCCACGCAGAAGAAGCTCAGGCTTCCCCCATACACCGACCACATGTGCAGCAAGAACCTTTGGAATGGCAAGAAAGACAATACCCGGTAAAAGGATGACAAAAGGCAGGAAAGATGGAATAAAAGCATCTGTATAGAATAATCTTATTAATGGTTTTACTGCAAAGAGAGCAATTACTGCACACAAAAGAGTTAAAAAAAAAGTGTTTTTCATTACTTTCGAAGTCACCCTCTCAGAAATTTTACCTGTAACCAGCTTCGAATACAAAACCAGATAGATTGCTCTTGGCAAAATCCAGAGTGTTTCAGCGATAAATGTGGCTGTGGAATAAAAACCAATCTGTATTGTATTACTAAAAACCTTTAAAAATAAAATATCAAACCTGTAATTGAGGAATCCCAACAATTCGGTTAGAAAGATTTTGTGCCCAAAAAGAAAACCGTCCTTAATATAAGAAGTGTTGACTTTTCCCTTAAAACTAATAAACTTTGAAAGAACAAAAAAACTTGCGATATAAAAGACAATGTTAAGTAAAAGAACTGCAGAAACAGCACCCTTAAGTTTGTTTAAAAAGATTGTTAGAAAGAGAGCAAACAGGGAAAACTTAACAATCTGTTGAGATAGATTCCAGTAATTCTGAATAAGCAACCTACCTTTGCCAAGAAGTATATCAGGAATATAATAGAACCACAATCCTGTGAATATCAGCAAAAGTAAACCTAATTTAAAGAAAAGGTATTCCTCTGGGAAAAATCTCTGATAGAGTATGTATCCAATCGAAGCACCAATTGCACCAATTACAATACTCAATAATAAATTACTTTTGAAAACATCGCCTTCTTGGTATCTCTTTTTCCCCATGAAGTAGGAACTCGAAAGACCATATCCCATATGGGAGAAGGCTACAACAAGCTGAGGTACAATAAGTAATGAAACGAATCTGCCTTTTCCTTCGGGTCCGAGTAATCTATTCAAAATAATGCTGCTGCCAATGCCAAATAAAAATCCGAGCACCTGACAGATCAAAGTATGAGAGGTATCTTTTATTAGAAAGGGACGGTTGTTCAAAAGTTCAAAACTTCCTTTTCAAAAAGTAAAAAAACATCGTCATCTTGAAAAAGTGCTATGCCATCCATTGCTCTCGATATAGTATGAAAGAAAGCACCTGGATAACTTATACGTGGATTTCTACTCATTTCATTCTCCTTTTTGTTTATAATTAAAGTTTTGAACTTTCGAACGACCGTCCCTTAGTGCCTTTTTGAATAAATGTAGATTTTTTAGAGGTTTTAATCCTTCATAATGTTCGCATTTTTTACAAATGGCAGGAATGGAGCCTTTGGTAAAACTTCTTCTTAAATTTTTCAGTATATCACCTCTCCATATCTCATCAATTGATTGTTGTAGTATATTTCCCAGTATTACTTCACCATCTATATCCCTGCAGCAAGGAACTACATCCCCATTCCACATAATTGATAAAGTATTATAGAGGAGAGAGCAGGGTTCTTTCTTCTCTCTATTCATTTTTAATTTCATATCATCAACCATATCTTTCTTTGAAATTCTTCCAGACCAACTATCATAAATATTGTCAAAAATAATTCTTGCGTCGCATTCTTTAGCAAGTTCTTTTAATGACAAACAACTCTTATTTTTCAAAACATCTTCAAGAGAGATGACTTTAATAACAATGGTTAAATCAACTTTTCCATGCATTGATTTGTTCGTCAATAATATTTTTCTAACATTTTCATATACTTTATAAAAATCATCTACACCAAATAATCTCTTATATGTTTCCTTGTCCATTCCCCCTATATTTATTAAAATACTATTTACACCCGATTCGAGTAATTTTTTTACACCTATTCTTTGTAAAAGTATTCCATTTGTACTGAATTTTATATTTCTAATATTCTTTTTTGCCATTGAATATTTTATTTTCTCAACTATATTCCTATCAATTAAAGGGTCACCAACTACTCCTGTAAGATTTATATCTCCTCCGCTTTTATCATCAAATTCGTCTATCAATTTTTCAAATAACTTCTGTTTCATTATTCCTTTGTCCCTTTTCATAAATCTATATCCACAATATATGCAGTTTGCATTACAGATGTTCGTAAGTTCAACCAATAGAGTTGCAGGGTGTAACTTCAATCCTCCAATAATAAATCTTGTCGGAACTAACTTCCCCAGTGAGTAGTTCAATCTTGATTTAAGCGAATAAAACATTGATAAATAGATTTCTTAAAACTTTTGAACGACCGCCCCTTTAAAAGAAAAATTATTCTTTATACTTTTTGAAAAGTTTGCCCCATTTTGTTCCAGACCAGGTTTTGAAAATTCTCTTGCCTTTGGTTGGCCACCAGAGATAATCGTGGTAAAATGCCGAACTGAACACGAAGATATAGACCAGAGGTGTATGAAAAAAGAGCTTCTGCAGAAACTTAAAAGGTCCAAACCAGAGTTTGTTGCCGACAAAACTTGCTAAGTTATTACCTACACTGAACCCCAGATTAACCCCTGAGATTTCCTCCCCAATAACTTCGATTTCTCGTGGGTCACCAACACCGAGATTCGCATCATGTGCAAGTTTGATATAGCCTATCTCCAGAGGATTGAATCCCATCATCTTTGCTGCAATGGCATCTATTGCAACTGAATCACCGCTTGCGAGGATGTAGTTAGTTTCTACCGGCTTCATTGTTCTGGGACCAGGACCATCCCCTGCAGTGGTTCCATCCATTACGGCAAAAATCCCAGAATGAATCTCTTTCTGAATCCTCAAAAGGTCAACAAGCGTTTTATGAATGACACTGTGGGTATAGTGTCTTTTTGTATTTAAAAGCCCTCCAAAAGCGTTTTTCATCGCACCGGTGGTGGTGGTATAAATATGGCACTTCATCGTAGGTAAATGCAAGATGTTTTTACCTATAAAATACTCAGGGATATAAATCCCTTCCGGATAAATTCTATCTAAGACCAGCATCTTACCTTCAGGTTTATATAAAACCCATTTAATATCCTTCGGTAGAAAATTGTATAACTCAGGAAGCTGGTATTTTTTGTATATCGGAGTCAAAAGGTTAAGATACCCCCCCTTAAAAGGGTTGGTAACAACAGTATTGTTATGCACCGCCACAAGTTCATTATAACCTAAACCCTCAAGTGCCTTTATAACCCCCTCAAGCTGCCATGGGGTTGTATTTGCACCTGGAAAAGGAAAGTGCCAGGAGATGTTATCCTTCAGGATAACGGATTTCCTTTTATCGAGAAAGCCACTTATGCCAGCAAGTTGCATAATCCGTTTATAGTCTTCAAGAACAGTTTCAGGAGAGGTTTTAAGAACTACAACTTTCGATCTGAGCATTTATTACCTCCATTAGAGACTTTTGGTGAGGAAGACCATACCTGCTGTGATTAAAATAACACCAAGTATTCTATAGATATTAATGGTCTCGCCGAAGAATTTCCAGGAGATTAGGAGAATAAACACATAACCAATGCTCAACATTGGATAGGCAAAACTCAATTCTGTCCGTGATAGGGCTCCGATCCAGAAAAATGCACCGATGCCGTAAAGCACAAATCCGAGAAGAATAAATGGTTGCTTGAAAACGGCAGCAAAGAAAGTGCCTAGTTGATTAAAATCTAAACTAAGTTCACCTGCCGCTCGAGTTCCATACTTAATAGAACTCTGACCTGCTACATTGATAACGATACAGACGATTATGTATATAATGCCTTTCATTGTTCCTCCATTCTTTCGTAATTAAGTAATTTAGTAACTAAGTAATTATTTCATTTTTAAAACTGGACTTTTGTTTATCTTTTTGTCGTTTGTTGGAGGCAATATATCCATTCAATACCCTAATTAATTCATATGCATCCCGTTTTAGATCATCTCTGTAATTCTCATCTATATACCCTTCATCATAACATTCATTTATATCATCAATTATCTCGCAAATGGAACCGCGAGACATTCTGCAAAATTGAATGTTTTCTTGATAATGGTATCGTCCATAACCTTCAGCAATATTATTCGTGACTGATAGTTTGGCTTTTCTCATTTGATGTTTGAGATTGTATTCTTCTTCTTCAGGTAGTTTCTTTATCAGTTTGCTAATTTTTCGGCTAAATTCTCTAGCCATTATGTAAACCTTTAAATCTTCGAATGTAAATATCTTTCCTTTCTTCTTAGTCATATGCACTCCCGCTTAATTACTCAGTAACTCATTTACTCAATTACTTTGATTAATTGCTTCGCAATTAATCAACAAACCGGTATTTTACAATCGCCCATATCGCTGGTATTGCATCTTTCCAGGTAATCTTTTTTCCCTCTTCGTATCCCCTGCCGTAATATGTAATAGGCATTTCATAAAGCCTGAAACCTTTCTTTAAGACCTTAGCTGTAATTTCTGGTTCAAAATCAAAACCATTTGACTTTATCGTTATGCTGTTAAAAACCTCTTTCCTGAAAGCCTTTACACCTGTTTCCATATCTGTAAGGATTGTATCGTATAATAGGTTTGTCAATATTGTCAAAAACCTGTTCCCCATATAATGCCAGAAGTAAAATACCCTATGAAGCCCAAGAAAACGGGAACCAAAAACCACATCAGCATAACCATCAACAATAGGCTTAATAACTTCTGGATACTGTTCTGGTGGATATTCTAAATCAGCATCCTGTATGATAACAATATCACCCGAAACTTTCTTGAGGGCAGTTCTTACAGCAGCTCCTTTTCCTCTATTTCTATCATGAAGCAGCAATGTAATTCCTTCTATCTTTTCAAGTATTTCACGCGTCCCATCCGTTGAACAGTCATCAACTACGATTATCTCTTTTTCTACTTTAACCTTCTTCACTCTCGAAATAACATTCTCGATACAATTAATCTCATTATAGACAGGTATTATGACAGATAACTTCATGGTGACTCCTTCTTGCTTAGTCATTAGGTCAATGGGTCATTGGGTTATTTGAATATTTGACCAACCCCCTCGTTTGGAACGTCCCAGTGAAATATGCTCCCTATGAAGTAGCTTCGCACTGCACAGGGCAGGTCGCATTTCACCCCGTTGAATATTTTGACTTCCACCCAATATAGCTAATCAAACTAATTAAACAGCTTTAATTATCTTACATCGTACATCCCTTACGTATAGTTTTATGTAATCCTACATCTTACATCCCATAGTCACGTTCTTTAACTCATCCTACATCTTGAGTCTCACGCTTCACCTATTTAATGAAATACGAAGGTAAAAAGAGAATATTAGTTGTGTCAATTTTCATTCGAAAATAAAAATCCTTAGTGCAGATGCAAACCTTCTCCGGGGAGTATTCGCTTACAAATGACCTGATACTTCTGGAAATCTTTGGTTGCTTGAATGTTTGATACTTTACTTCATAAGCTCTTAGTCTTTCGCCTCTTAAGACAAAATCCATCTCTGCTCCTGCCTTGGTCCTCCAATAATGTATCTCATCAAGTAAATCAACATTATCAATAATCATTGAAAATATTGAGTTTTCAACCAAGCCCCCAACATCACCTCTTGACTCAAGATTGTTTAAATCCCCCATAATTAAGTTCCTGATTCCAGTATCCAAAAAGTATACCCTTGGCATTTTTGTAATTTCTTTTTTCCTGTTCTTATAAAATGGGCTGATTAACTTTATAACAAATGTGCTTTCAAGAATGAAAAGGTATCTTTCAAGAGTTTGACGTGAGATACCACAATTGCTGGTGAAATTTGAAAAATTTAATACATTTGCAGCTTGTGCGGCAAGCAGTTTAAGTAACCTATTAAATGCGAAAGGATTGTCTATCCTGAATAAATCCTTTATATCCTTCTTTATATAAGAATTAACAACATCCCTCAAATACTCAATTTTATCATCTTTTTTCGATAAAAGCGTGACTTTTGGGAGACCTCCAAAAACTGTATATTCCTCGAAATGCCGCATTAGTTCTCTCCTGAAGAAACGAGCTTTTTCCCAATCACTAGTATCCCAAAAACCTGCCAACTCCTTTCTTTCCTTGAATTCCAGAAATTCACCGAAATCAAGATGATATATGTTAAATATAATTTTCCTACCTGCAAGCGAATCCCTGAACTTGCTCTTTATTGCAAAAGATGATGAACCACTCACAATTAGCTTAATCTCGGAGTGATGGTCTATAATAAGTTTCAAAAAATTACTTGGATTCTCCATATACTGAATCTCATCAAGGAACACAAAACACCTTTCCCTAAAATCTGCACCTTTTGCCTTGATAAAAGATAAAAATTCATCAACTCCACGATTCACAATATCCAGGATATTTATATCCTCAAGGTCAAAATAGAATACCCTGTTTGCCGCCATTTTCTTTAATAATCTCTCCATTAATAGACGCATAATGCTTGTCTTACCTACCTGTCTGGCACCAATAAGAACAACTGCTCTCTTATCCCCGATAACTTTTCTAAAAACTGATTTTACAATCCTTCTTGGTTTTAATTCTGTCATTTGATTACTTTTTATAAAGAATCATTGCATTTTAGTGAGGTTGTTTTAATGTAGTTATTGTAATTTGTCAAGCTTTTTTATTGGATTGTTACTTGAGATTATACAGGATTTATTATTGAGCATTCTTTTCTAAATTAACTTTCGCTGTTTTACACATAGTTCTACTTTTCGTCAAATAGTTTTTTACATATGGCAGCTTTTTGTGAATAAAAAATACCGTTGCGAAGCACCTTTATTCATCCCATATTCACCCTTTTTGTATCATCGTACATCGTACATCCCTTATTTCCCTTAGATACTGCCATCAAGTTTTCTTCTATAATCCTCGCCGCTCTTTCCCATGTAAATTCTTCCATTACACGTCTTCTTCCCTGTTCTCCCATCTTTTTTGCAAGGTCTGGATTTTCAAATAGTTTAATAATTGCATTAGCAATCTCTTTCGGATTTTCAGGGTCAACGAGAAAACCTGTAACACCTTCAATTACTGCATCTGGTACACCTCCAGAACGACCTGCAATTACAGGTTTTCCAAAAAAGTTTGCTTCAAGATAAACAAGACCAAAACCTTCTACATCTTTTTTTGCCTTGATATATCTTGATGGCATTATAAATAAATCACACATTTTGTAATAAAATGGAGTCTGTGAATAGGTAACATTACCGATAAACTCTACCTGCTTTTCAACCCCAAATTTCTTACACAGAGTCAAAAGATTTTGTTTCATTGGTCCCTCTCCAACAATCACGTATTTAATCTTATATCTCTTTTTCCTAAGCAGTGAAAGGGCTTCTAAAACTTTATCATGCCCTTTTCTCTCAACCAATCGTCCAACAGTTAATATTTTGAATTCTCCATCTTCAATCTTACCCCCCTCCCCTAAATTTTCTTCACTCTCAGGAAAACAAGGATAACCCAAAGGAATTTTAATAATATTACCTTTTGCTACCCCAAATTTACGAATCTCATCAATTGAAAACTTGCTAATTGTTATAACTTTTGTGGAATTTTGAAATAATATCTGCAGTACCTTACGCCTAATGCATTCTTTGGGAAGACACAATATTTCCATTGCATAGACAAACGTCAAATAAGGTAAACCAAATAGTCTTCTTACTAATAGTGCTAAAGGGGATACCGCAATATGACCACAAATTAAAAAAGAACACTTATAACTTTTTATAATTCGTATTAAAGGAAGTATTCCAAAAAAAGTAAACATAAATGATTTCTTGAAAATATGGGTAAGTGTAAAGGGGAAAAACGTAAATGGTTTAAGAAATTTGCACCGTAATATTGGTATTGGATATAATTTATCAAATTCTTGCGAGTGAGGATGAGCAGGAGCTATAATAATTATATTTTTGTTTTCAAATCGACGAAATGTTTCTGAAATAATTGTTTGAATTCCACCAGATGTTGGAGGAAAATCACTTGTAAGGACAAGGATTTTTTCATTCATTTGTTTAACTGACATATTTATTGATTATTCTTTTATTATCTCTAACCCAATCAAAAAGGTTTCCAATTCCTCTTTGAATATCAATTTTTGGTTTCCATCCAAGGATTTCATTTGCTAAGCAAATATCGCTAATATATATTTTCTGATCTCCTGGTCGCCAATCCTTGTAAATCAATTTGGCAGGTTTGCAACCAAGTTTTTTGAAAATTTCCAACACCTGTAAAAGAGATGCACAGTTTTTCGGGCCCCCGCCTATATTGAATATTTTCTCTTTCGCAAGTTCTATCTTTCTAATTATTACTTCATACAAATCCACGAGGTCATCAATAAATAATAAATCTCTTACTTGTTTCCCGTTTCCATATATATATATAGGTTTGCCCAAAATAGTTCTTATGGCAAACCATGCTACCCAACCCTGATCTTCTATTCCAAACTGGTGACGTCCATAAATGCATGACTGTCGGCAAACTACAGTCTTAATTCCATAAATTCTACTATAGTCTCTCACGTATTGATCAGCTGCTCCTTTTGAACAACCATAAGGTGAATAAAAATCCAAATTCCAATTTTCTGGAACCCCACTTTTCGGCTTAACAAGTTCATAGTAATTATTTCTCTCAGAAATTACAACATCTTTCAGTGAACCATAAACCTTATTTGTAGAAGAATAAATAAAAATAGAATCAGGGCTAAATTTTCTTGTAACTTCCAGTAAATTAAGAGTTCCCAAAGCATTTGTATCAAAATCCTCTTTTGGGTTATTGATAGATGTGGTTACAGCAACCTGTGCAGCAAGGTGTAAAATAGCATCGAATGGAGAAGAATCCTTAAAATATTTAATAAGTGCTTCACCATTTCTTATATCAATTTGTTCGAATATCAGAGCACCTTTATCTCTAAGAAATTTCAAATTTTCTTTACTACCTTTCCTTGAAAGATTATCAATTATAAAAACTTCATATCTTTTTTTTATAAAGCTTTCTGCAACATTAACTCCAATGAAACCTGCTCCACCAGTAATTAGAATTTTCACCCTCACTCCTTTTCAGAAAAAGAATTTCTTATATTTAAAAAAATTTGGTATCAATTTCAAACCTGAAAAAAAATTCAGAATACATTCCTGAATTCCACCCCTTAAGGGGTAGAAATCATTTGTAATCAGTAAAATTTTCATTTTTTGTAGGGAAATAAGTATCGTAATTAGGAATTGTTAAGAATTTTTTTCAAGATTAGCCTTGACATTCAAGAATAAGTTAAATATAATAAATGTATGAAAAACAGCTTTGCTATACAAATAGAGAATGATACAGAGAAATTTCTCTTTAATTTTGACCAGAGGGAAATTGATAACCCTGATATTTACAACTTATTCAGGATTAACTACATTCGTCGAATTGAGCAAGTTACAAAATCTGTAGTAAAGTTCAAGAATCCTCCAATGAAAATATTAGAAATCGCATGTGCACAAGCAAATATTTCCCTATTACTTGCAGAAAAGAGTTACGACACATTTGTACTTGATCTAAAATATGGATTTTTGAAATACTCAAAAAAGAAATACGAAAAAGGAAATATTAAGTGGATACAGGGAAACGCATTTGAACTTCCATTTAAGGAAGCAAGTTTTGATATCATCTTAATGACAGAATTTATTGAACATGTAGCATATCCTGAAAATCTTATAGAATACACCTGGAAATTTCTAAAAAATGGAGGGATGCTCTTAATTACAACGCCCAACGGCGATAATATTAGAAATGAATTGCCACATATTTCACAAATAAAGGATAGAAAAAAAATAGAAAAAAGACAATTCCAACCAGAAGGTTCAGGGCATCTCTTTAGCGTTACAGAAAGTGAAATACAAAGTATACTAAAAAATTTGAGAGACTTACAAAGAATAAAAACAAGTTTTATAGGGAGTATATTATTAAATAACTACACATATAAGTTGTATAGAAAAATCCACTATCCATTATTATTAACAATAATAAGATTTATAGAAATAGCACCGTGTTTCCGAAACCTTTTCTCTAAAACATTAATGGCGAAAATTTTTAAAAGGAAAAGATAACTTTAATCCGCTAATAAAAGCTTTGAGTTTGATTTAATTAGGTCATTCCTGTCAAACACAGATCACTGATTAAACACTTCTTAACCAATACAACAAATTAAACTAATAAAACCAATGAAACGATTTTATGTTCCAAATGTATTTTACTTCTAACTTGTAATTTACTATTTTACATTTGGTAGAACCACTTGTAAAGTACTATTTTACATTTAGTAGACTTTTAAATTGTCGAAGGAACACCTTGCGAGATCACAGCCAAAGGTATTTGTTTCACAGCGAATGCGTTCGTTTACAGCGAAGCGTTAAATTAACAGCATAGCGTTTTATTTCCGTTCCGCAGGAACTTTCCTTTTCTCCGATGCTCCGTTTCGCCGTTTCTCCGTTTCACTCACTTATCTTTCTCTGATTGTTCCTTTCCCAATTTTACTTTTAACTTTGGTTAGAGCTTGCTTATATTCATTAATCATCCCATCTCCCTCTTCTCTCTTCCCTCATCACTCTTCCCTGTTCTCCGTTTCTCCGATACCCCGAT
>SOKM01000290.1 GCA_004375785.1 Candidatus Cloacimonadota bacterium
TTTCTCTCGTGTTAAAATATAGGATAATTTAATATGGATGTCAAGATATTTTCACCAATTGTCCAAACTTTTGTATTAGAAATTTTGTGCTAAATTGGAGAAGAGTGCGCCGCTATCTCAATTGGCAGAGCAACGGACTCTTAATCCTTTTTCCCCAATTTTCATAAGTTATTACAGCACAATATAATAGTTGAATTATATAGACTTAGGTGTGTTTTTTGTCAATTACGATGATTGCTATAGCATCCATCATATCCATCATTTTGGTAAATTATGGACACTATTTGGACACCTGTAATTTTTAAACTAAAGTGAAACGGAGTTAAATAATGTGAAACAGGGGGTAAAAAGCACTACAGAATAATTCAAAAATTCACATCAAAATAATCTGACAGACGACATTGAAAGAAATAAGAAAAGGTTTTACAAATGTATACGATTATGCTGGATAGATACTTTTCTCAGTTATGAAGAAAGTTTACAACTTTACAGCCCCCTCCCTCATCACTCTAAGCATTTTCTTCTTTCGGCATAGTAGAAGCCAAATCTTTCCTGCTCAAAATTAAAAGAATAAAAATAAGTCCGTAATAAATAAAGTAAACTATCCCTTCCATAATTGATATATTAAAATCCACAAATGCCCAAAGAATTAGTGTCGCACCAATAAGGGATGTAACAAAAGATCGAACATAGGCAATCCACCTGAATACATTATTACCTTTAAATACATAAATAGAGCAAACAAAATCTATCAAGCCAAATCCAGCAAAAATCAAAGGAAAAACTATACGGTACTTCAGAGCAGCCTCGTATAGATAAAACATTTCTAGTGGACCCGTTATTATAATGAACTCTAGGTTATCAAGATATTGCAGTAAATTTTTACAATGCAGAAAGGTTATTATAACGAGAAAGAGAATAGATATCCCACTTATAAAAAGAAGAATAGAAGCGGTTTTCAAGAATTTTCTCTGAATAGTTCTTCTCATTTTTCCTCCAGATTCACCTCACCTTCACCACTTTCCCGACAGGCTTCCCATCAGCCTTGAGGAAGTAGATGCCAGGAATTAAGTCAGTGCCGAGTGATAAGTGGTTGGTGGTAAGTGGAACTGATTTGACCAATCTCCCACTCACATTATAAACCTGTAGGGTGACTTTTTGTTTATCACTACCCCCTGAACACTTGACACTAAACTCTGATGTGAAGGGGGTAGGATAACAAAGGAGTTTTAGGTTTGTAATCTTATGTCTGAAGTTTTTATTTTCTTCTTCATATACTGCATTTCCTGTAGGGTTTCTCTTATAGTAAATCTCGTCATTCCCATCACGATTATCCTGCCATACAACATGGATACTACATCCAGAGACTGCAACAGAAGGATATTCTGACCAGAGACTGTCATCTGTGAGTCTTGTTTCTATTTCCCAAGATATTCCATCATCTGTGGAAAGCATATAATAAATTTCAGGATTTCCATTACGGTCATCATTCCAAACTAAATGCACATTTGAGCCTGAGACGGCAAGAGAAGAACGGCTCGACCAGGCAGCATCATTTGTGAGCCTATCATCTGCTTCCCATGTTATTCCTTCATTTGTCGACCGTTTGTAGTAAATCTCAGGACGTATTCCATCACGATTATCACTCCAAGCGACATGGACAGTTGAACCCGACACTGCAACAGATGGATACCGTGAACCTGCATCATCATTTGTAAGCCTAATCTCTGTTTCCCAAGTAGTTCCAGCATCTGTCGATCTTTTGTAATATATCTCAGCGTTCCCGTCACGGGTGTCATACCATACGACATGGATATTTGATTCGGAAACTGCAATTGAAGGATACCAGGAAAATGCAGAATCGTTTGAGAGATTAGTATCTGTTCCCCAGGTTGTTCCATTATCAGAAGAATGTTTGCAATAAACTTCAAAATTTAAATCGCGGTAGTCTGTCCATACAACATGAACAAAACTGTCAGAGATTGCCATTGAAGGAATATCGGAGAGTGCAGAGTCACTTGTAAGTCTAGTATCTAGTCCCCATGTTATTCCGCCATTAAAGGAATGTTTGTAATAAATTTCTATATTTCCATTACACTTGTCACCCCAAACTATATGAACATTTGGTCCTGAAACAACAATGCAAGGAGACCATGAAGCAAGAGAGTCATCGGTAAGTCTTGTATCTGCTTGCCATATTGTACCTCCATCGGTTGATCGTTTATAATAAATTTCAGGGTTTCCGTCACGGTCATCAAACCATACAACATGTACAATGTTTATATCCGAAGCTACACACCATGCGTTGTTAAAAGATGTGAATGAAATAGAATCATC
>SOKM01000099.1 GCA_004375785.1 Candidatus Cloacimonadota bacterium
TGCCTCGTTCCCGAAAGGATTGAAGAGATTACAACCGAAGGGGGATTGAATATCTTCAAGCAGGTGAGACAACTCAGGAGGGTAATACCAGAATTAAAAAGTAAAGGCATCAAGGTTACACTTTTTATTGAACCCGACAAAGAGATTGTTGAGAAGGCAAAAGAACTTGGTGCAGATGCTATAGAGATTAATACAAGAAGTTATGGATTAAGACCAAACAGTAAAAAAGAGATGAAACGCATTATTGAATCTGCAAAACTTGCAAAGACTCTTGGTCTTGAGGTTCATGCGGGACACGACCTGAATTACAAAAATCTTTACAGGATTACGGAGATTGAAGAGATAGAAGAAGTGAATATTGGCCATTCAATAATTGCAAGGGCAGTCTTTGTGGGGTTTGAAAATGCAGTGAAAGAACTGCTCGAAATACTTAGATGAGTCTCAACGGTAGCCGCAGGCTTTAGCCTGCGTGGTCTTTTTCGCACCTTAAAAGGTGCGGCTACCCAACAAATAAAACAGATGGAGAAAAAATGAAAAGATATTTGTTTTTATTGCTTACAATTTTCCTATTACTTCCATTTGCCTGTAAAAAAACCAGTGAGAAGGTTAAGGGAAAAATCACGCCTTATACAATCAAGGAGGAACTTGATTCTGTTCCACTTATAGTAGTAACAGAGAAGGAAATTGAGGTTTTGAATCTTAAAACGCTTGAGCCCTTCGGTGTTTATCCGCTGAATCTCAAAGATTTCAAAGAAACAGTACTTATTGAAGATAGACTTTTCTTTATCTGTAAGGAAGTTATCCACTTGATGATTTTTGGGGATGAAAAGACCAAGAAGATTTCACTGCCCTTTAAGGTTAAAGGTATTTCAAGAATAATGAACAGTATAATTCTCCATAGTGATAAATCCGTTTATGAACTTGATAGAGATGGGGAAATAACAAAACTTAATGATTTCAAAAGAGACTTACAGGAAGTTTATGTCCTTCCTGATTTTTCATCAATCATAACTGTTTTTCATAAGGATGAAACAGAAAAACTTTCAAAATTCTCTCTTCTCTCGAAAAAATTTGAGCAGGAGATAGAACTAAAGGGTTTAATTAGAACGGCTATCTCCCCTTTTGGTAAACGCATTTATCTTTTGACCAGAGATAAACTTCTATTCCTTGATACAAAAGACTTCAAGGTCATTTCAGAAATTCCTTTTAAGGCTGAAGGTGTTGATTTTGAAATTACAGCCTCAGAAAACAAGATATTTCTCTTTACGAAGAACCCTGCTCAGATTATTTCTATTAAAAGGGCAATATCAAAAATTGTTTCTGAGATGGATGTTTCAGAGACACCAGAACAGAAAATAATTACAGAAGATGGTGGGACCATATTCTTCATTTCCAAAGATATACTCTATAGATTTGATACCGGAAGCAGTCAGGTTGTTAAAAAGGGCGCTCTTGAAAAAAGAGCGGATATACTCCTGACGACAGAGAGGGGCTCAAAGATAATAACAGGTAAAAAAGGTGAAACCTTTCTTGAGTTAGTAGATGGTAATACCCTTTTACAGATAAAAGAAAAACCCCTCAATGCAAAACTTCTCGGTATCATATGCGGAAGAGAACCTTTCAAAAAGAAGGTTGAAGAGCTTCCCCCTGTTGATACAATGGTTAAAGATACGACAGAGCCACCTGTGAAAAAACTTGAAAAGTATTACACGCTGCAGGTTAGTTCGAGCAGCGTCCGCGATGGTGCCATTAAACTCAGCAAACGAATCAAAATGTTATTAATACCAGTATATATTGATTCCTCAGAATTGAAAGACGAACAGAGAATTTATAAAGTGAAGGTAGGTGCTTTTGAATCACGGGAAGATGCAGAAAATTTTAAGAAAGGTATTAAAGGAGCATACGATTTATCCTCCTGGGTGTCGACGGATATGGTTGAAACTTTTATCCTGAAAGAAGCAGGGGTTGATATTACGGGAGATAATAATAGGGAAATATTACTTTTTGATAAGAATCGAATTCTTCTCTTTACGAATTACGGAGGAGTTCAAAAATCCGTTCTTAGTAAAAACATAGAAGGTATAACGTTTATTGGAAAACCAATTACCTTGAAAGAAGGGAAAGAAATAGTTCTTGGTCTGCCTTTTAAGGAAGATTCCATTCTTGTAATCAAATGGCTAAACAACAAGTATGAAATATTAAAGAGGAAAACACCGGAGAAAGAATAGTTCCTTCGGAACGGAATTAAACGCTTCGCTGTAATAGAACGCTATGCTGTAAACAAACGCCTTCGGCTGTAAACTAATGTTACACTGTAA
>SOKM01000238.1 GCA_004375785.1 Candidatus Cloacimonadota bacterium
TACTTGATAAGATGCCATCCTTTGTATGAAGAGCACAAATCTCGCTTGGTTCGGTTCCCGCAACGTAAACTTCTTTCTGGGTATCAGGACAGTATTCATTTGCAAGTTTATGAGAGAGGGAACAAATCGTTCTTGATATGACGCCCTTTGGCACATTAAATCTTTTTACAGGTTTGCCTTTTACCGCTTCTTTCATAAACCTTGTCCAGAGGGGAACAGCAAAGGTAGCGCCTGAAGCACCTCTTGTGATTCTTTTTCTTGTATCAAAACCTACCCAGACTCCACAGACAAGGTTTGGTGTAAAGCCAATATACCAGGCATCACTGTAGTTATCAGTGGTTCCTGTTTTTCCTGCAGCAGGTCTAGTAAACCCTCCAAGTCTCGCCCCTACTGCGGTTCCTACATTAATTACACTGCTCATAAGGTCTATCATTACATAGGCTGTTGCTGGCGATATAACTTGCTCCTTTTGAACTTCGTGCTGGTAGATAAGCTCTCCTTCCCTTTGCACAATCCTTTCGATAAAATATGGTTCCACTCTCACGCCAAGATTTGGGAAGACGGTGTAAGCAGCGGTGAGCTCAAGGGGCGTAACCTCGCAAGCACCAAGTGAGAGAGAAGTAACAGCCTTCAAATTCGATTTAATACCCATTCTTTTTGCATATTCTACAACCGTTTGTTCACCGATGTATCTGATTAATCTAACAGCAGCAAGATTTCTTGAAAGGGCAAGAGCCTTTCTCAGGGTGATTGGACCTGTAAATTTATGGTCGTAATTTGCAGGGCTGTACTCGACCCCACCTGAAATCATCACAATGGGAATATCAAGTACTTCATCACTTGGAGTGAAACCATTGTCAATACAGGCAGTATAAACGAAGGGTTTAAAAGCAGAACCTGGTTGTCTCTTTGCTTGCGTCGCTCTGTTGAATTCACTTTCTTCATAATCCCTTCCTCCTATAAGAGCTCTTACAGCACCTGTTTCCGGTTCAATAACAACTACTGCACCCTGGATATACTTTGTCATTGCACCAGAAGTATCTTTCTTTGTGGTGTCTCTCTCTACCTTGAATCGATACATCTTCTCCAATTGGGTTAACCATGTTTCCATAGCATTATTTGCCTTTTTTTGCAAATCTTTATCAAGTGTTGTATATATATTCAGCCCATTTCTGTAGAGCATATTCTCACCGTATCGCTGGAGTATTCTCCTTCTTATTTCTTCCACGAAATATGGAGCCTCTTTGAATATATCTGAATGTGGATGCAATCCTAAAGGTGCATTTTTTGCTCTTTCACCTTCTGCTTTTGTAATTGCTTCAATTTCTATCATTGAATTTATGACGATATTTCTTCTCATCAATGCCTTTTCTGGATTTTTGAACGGGTCGTAGTAGATTGGAGACTTGGGTAATGCTGTAAGTAGTGCAGCTTCAGGTAAGGTGAGGTCTTTCGCATGTTTGCTAAAAAAGGAAAGAGCCGCCGCTTCAATTCCCCATGCTCCATTGCCATAGTAAATCTGGTTGAAATACATCGTGAGGATTTCATCTTTTGAATAGCGTCTTTCTATCTGAATTGCTAAAAGTGCTTCTTTCATTTTTCTCATAACTGTTCTTTCCTGAGTGAGAAAGAGATTTCTAGCGAGCTGTTGTGTAATTGTGCTTGCACCCTGTTTAGTTTTCCTCGCCTTTATATTTTGAATAATCGCCCTTAGTATACCAATAATATCGACACCCCAATGTCGATAGAATTTTCTATCCTCAAATGCGATGGTTGCGTCTTTCATATGATTCGGGATTTCTCTGAGGGAAACCGGTAATCTTTTCTGAATAAAGAACTCACCAACAAGGTTGCCATCCTTATCGAAAACCCTGCTTACAACAGGTGGTGAAAAATTCTCAAGGCATTTTATATCAGGAAGGTCATTTCTCAACCAGAGTATACTTGACCCTATGAATCCGAGAAAAATAAACAAAATGATGAAAAGAACGATGCCTAAAAAACGAAAAAATCTCACTTTTTAACCTCTTTTTGACTTATCGTTTCATGGTCTTCTCTAAATCCTGCCTTCAAAAATTTCATACTCTCTTCAAGTTTCTTTGTCAGAAAGTCAACCTTTGCCTCGAGTTCCCTTACCTTCTTTGAAAGCATCTCCTTTTCACCTATCTTATAAAGAATGATACTTCTCACAAGCACAATCAATGCGAAAATGAAGAGAAGAACATCAAGAATTACAGGGAATATTCTTGGGTTTTGTAGGTATCCCGTATCATAGAAGAGGGAAAGGAAGGCAATAATTATCAGTATTACAGCAACAA
>SOKM01000313.1 GCA_004375785.1 Candidatus Cloacimonadota bacterium
GTTTAACTGGGGCATGTCAATGAAGAGCGTAGCGTATTTCACTAAGGCGTATTTCACTGGGGTGTAGATCACTTTCATAAGTTTACAAAGCCTGCCCCGCCTGCCCCGTAGGTGGGAACCATCGTACTGGGGTTAAACCTGAATTTATTTAACTGGGGTCAACAACGTTCCTCATTTATCATACATAATGCTGAACCTCAGGCCTTGGTCCTACAAAACTCATCTCGCCCTTTAACGGAAACGTTGCAGTAACGCTATCTGCTGTAATATCAACATCTTAAACGGACGCAGCTGGTCTTGTATAGAATTTATACCTTTTATTTATCGCATATTCCATGGTTCGTAATCTATAAAAGTGCAACTTTTGACCATAATCAACCCTAACACTTTTGAAGCGAGATCTTCAGGGATAAGGCGGACATTTGATGTATATTTATCGAGTTTGACCGGAAGGACCGTGTAAAATAGGGTTCTTCTGCCTTGTTTGCATGGTACTTGATTGAGTTGCACGCTTTTTCAGAGATAAATACAGCATAACGCGACCGTCAAAAATCTTGCAAAACTATGCACTTTTGGAATAAATCCAAATTATCGCCTCAGGCCAGTAATAAAGCGCTTCTTCACCGGTTCGGGATTATGAGTATTTATAGGGAATATGAAATTAAATCCTTGAAATAACAGCATTATAAGAAAGTGCGCTTAATGAAACGTTTCCGTTAATACATTTATAAGCTGTGGCAACTCATCCAGTTTATATTTCCTGATAAACCTTCCAACTTTTGTGATCCTTGAATCATCATCCGACGTAGATGGCCCTCCAATTTGTTCAGCATCAACCACCATGGTCCTGAATTTAAAGACCCTGAAGGGACGCCCATATCGACCCACCCTGACACCCCTATAAAAGGCCGGTTTACAGTCCTCCTGTTTTATTAATAATGCAATGATTATTAACACTGGCGAAAGCACTAAATGCCTGTCACTCCTCAATTCCCCATATCGCGTCCTATTCCCTGCCGTCAGGCATGGGATGTTATCTGCTTACCTTTTATTGTAGGTATTAGAATATTGAATTCATCCATGGACACAAATTTAATCTTATTTTCAAATCGTTCACCTCCCTCATAATATCTATCTTTATAGGGAAAATCCACTGTAATTAGGGTCGGAATCAGATTATGATATTCATAGACCGCTCTTAATATATGCTATCCATAACACTTATGAGCTATAAATCTGTTATGATGTCCTATCAAGCCTTCTTCAGGTCCCATCCGATATGTTTCTTCAAGCATTTCGTGCGTCAATTTCCACTTTGCCATCCTGTCTATAGCATGGGTTAGGAACAGAATCTGAACCTGTTTACCCTTCTTATCAAATGTAAATAAAACACCCTTTGGGTGAAGTGCTTTATCAATAATGATGGCATTCAATTGAAGATTCCCGAGAATAAGTTACAAAAGTTACCAACGTCCCTCATTAACCTGTGCCAAAAATAATGAGCAATTTTATGATGTCGATTTCACAACTTCTTCACTTTTTCTTGCGTGACCGCCGTCTTTTTGGAGGGACATAAGTAATATAGAATCTCCCCTTCTAAAGAATCTCACTGTACTCTCCGACCTCAACCCCGATTAACCTGGAGACGATCTTTGGAGCTATCTCCTTTACCTTCACATAGAGCACCTTTCCACCCTCACTTTCGATCTCTTTAGCTATCATCAAATTGAAATCCCTTAGTTCAGCATCAAATTCTGGCAATAAGACAACTGCTGTTTCTTCTGTAAGAAGATCATCCATCTCAGGGTGTTCCAAAACATATTTACTAAACTCTATGCTCAGTTCAGAATTTCTAGTAAAGAAATCATCTTTCTCTGTTTTCATCTCTAAAACCTCTTAAAAATTGCTGTTTGCAATCTCTCCAGTTAGACTTGATATCATATTCAGCAAATGTCAAGGCTTCGTTGTAATCTTTAGCGAAAATGGGGGTCTTCTGTTTTTTGCCTTTTTTATCTAAAATATCACGATGCGCAAAGCCATGCCGTGTATCATATCTTACCACAGGAAACCACCTGTCTTCAAGCTTAGTCTCATATTGTACAATAAAGCTAAGAACATCTCTCTTGAGTCGCACGTGGTGGTGACGGTATCTATCCTCTGGAGTTAACATTACTGTGAACCTTGCTTCCTTCACTACAAATTCCGCCTATCCCTATCACCCGCAACAGGTCGATCATGACATCGCTATCTAACAAAATCATAATTGATGTCTCCACGTTTTTGAGCTTGTTCT
>SOKM01000029.1 GCA_004375785.1 Candidatus Cloacimonadota bacterium
TTTAGTCTTTTAAATTATCTCAATTTTATTCAATATACAAATGTTATAATTCTCATCATCTCAAACAACAGTCATTCTAAGTAAATCTTTTAGTCTATTTTTATCCATTTGTCAAGAGGAAAAAAGAGGAAACAGGCTTAACTAAGATATCTTGAGAGAAACTGCTCTGACCAGGAAACAAATTCATCCTCTTTAATGGACTTTCTTATTCCTTTCATTAACTTCATAAAGAAATGAATGTTATGAATTGTAGCAAGCACAGGCCCGAGTATTTCTCCTGAATTAAAAAGATGCCTTATATATGCCCTTGAAAAGTTATGACAGGTATAACAATCGCATTCCTCATCAACTGGAAGAAAATCCTCCCTGGATGGAGCATTTTTTACAACGAGTTTCCCTCGGCTTGTAAAAACGGTACCTGTTCTTGCATTTCGCGTTGGGAGAACACAATCAAACATATCAATTCCATCTGCTACAGCATCTATAATATCTTCAGGATAACCTACGCCCATAAGATACCGCAGTTTTTCAGATGGGAGTAATTGTGATGTCCACTCTGTAATCTCTAACTGAAGATTCTTTGGCTCTCCTATTGCGAGTCCGCCAATGGCATATCCATCAAATCCAATGGTCACTATTTCTTCAACTGACCTCTTTCTCAACCCTCTGTCTGTTCCTCCCTGAACAATGCCAAAAAGTGTTTTTTCGTCTTCTCTTCTTTTATTAAAAACAATTTTTCCCCTTCTTGCCCATTCCGTTGTTCGTTGAACCGCTTTTTCACATGCATCATAAGGCGAAGGAAAGAGTGCGGGTTCATCAAAACTCATTATAATATCCGCTCCAAGAACAAGTTGGCTCTCAATCACATTCTCAGGAGTAAAAAATATATGACTGCCATCGATATGGGATTGAAACCTTACACCTTCATCCGTTATCCTATTCAAGTCGGCAAGACTAATTACCTGAAAACCACCGCTATCCGTGAGTATTCCTTTGTGCCACCCGATGAAATTATGGAGCCCCCCACCTTTCTCAACTACTGATTCTCCCGGCCTTAAGTGCAGGTGATAGGTGTTAGCAACAATCATCTGAACACCGGATTGCTCAAGAAATAGAGGTGCTACCGTCTTTACAGTTCCCTGCGTCCCCACTGGCATAAAAACGGGAGTGGCAACCTCGCAATGGAGAAACCTTATTTTTCCAACCCGCGCTTCACTATTTTCATCCTTCTTTATTACGTCAAATTTCATTCTTCCATTCTATATAAATTTTTCTCTTTGTCAATAAGATTTTTCTTACAATGTTATTCTTTTTGGTTACTTCTTCCTTTGATTGTTCAAGAAAAACTTATGACTTAACAGGTGAGGCTTCCAGCCTCACAATCAGCCAAGGTAAGGCAAGATGTCTTACTTGTTGTGTGCAATCTACGATTAAATTTTTTCTTGACATCGTTTATAAAAATGTTTATAGTAGCGTATGTCTTTAAGATGCTTTAAGTGTGGACAAGAAATTGTACCTGGTGGAACTTCTTACATTATACGTATAACTGCAATAAGCAACTTTGATGGAATAATAGAACCTCAGGAACATAAAGATTTAAAATCGTTCCTAAAAGATATAGAAGAAGAGTTAAAAGGTCTCCCTGAGGATCTAATTGAAGAAGAAATTTTCAAAGAAAAAGAATTCATTTTATGTCCGCGATGCAAAGAAATTTTTCTTGCAAATCCATTCAGAAAAGAACTCGATGACCTGAAACCTCCCGAAGTTATCCCCCCACCATAAACATCCAATTACAAATTACAAATCACAAATTACAATTTAATGATGGATTGCCACATATTCTGTGTACTCTGAGTTCAAAGTTTTTTACTTGACAAAATGGATTTAAGGTGTTATATATTCCCAAGTCCAGTGTAAACTGGTTTTTTAAGTAAATGACTGACTTAAGGTAAGATACTAATAAGGAGGGAAATATGTATTATGAGAGTGGTGCAAAATACTTCTGGATCTCTTTTATTACATCACTTATTGTATCTTCTATTATGAGTTTTATCTTCGTTGTATTTGTTTCACCCATTATTACCCAGAAAAAAACAAAAGTGGAAGTGCCAAATATAAATGGAATGAAGGAAGTCCAGGCTTCCCTTGTATTAAAGAATAAAGGTCTTTTGCTCCTTGTAACACAGAAAAAAGAAGATAGAAATTATGAAGACGGGATAATCCTCGCTCAGGACCCCCTGCCAGGTTTTTCCACTGATAAGGGAAGTCTTGTAAAGGTCACGATAAATGAAAAAACAACGATTGAAATCTCAGATGAAGCCATACCTGATGTCAGGGGTCAACAACTTATGATAGCAAAAGACAGAATAGAAAAGTGTGGGTACACAGTCGGGAAAATTGAATTTCAGGAATCAGATACATACACAAAAGACCTTGTAATAAATACTGACCCGGCTCCGGGGACAAAATCTATAGAAGGAACAATCGTTAATGTTATTGTTAGTACGGGTGTCAAAGAAATTACTGTTCCAAATTTACGTAGGAAGAGTATTTCAAGTGCGAAAAACCTTTTAGAAAAATCGGGATTAAAACTTGGTAACGTAAGATATACCACCAATATAGAATTTGCTTTTGATATCATCGTTTCACAGCAACCACCATCAGGGACAAAGGTAAAATTAGGTTCTTCAGTTGACATTGTTGTAAACCGTGAGGGAATATACTAAAGAAAAGATTAAAATTTAGTGTGCTGACCCCCTTTATTTGGCTATATAACTTTTACTTGCAATCCTGACATTGATTCAGATTAATTGGACGAGGTTAAAAATATTGATTGTCTGTGACAATCAATAGGTGAATTGCTAATTTATATATATGAAAATAAAGAGAATATTTTTCTGGTTTATCATTGCTTTCGTATCATTTGCAGTTGGTATCATTCTGATGAACTTCATTATAATGCCATTAATTGTTAGGCATGGAAATATTGTAACCGTTCCCGATATCACAGAGATGAAGTTTGAAGAAGCAGAGAAACTGCTGAAATCAATGAAGCTTGAACCTTATATTGAACTTTATGACTTCGACCCTGCTGTCCCGGAAAATTATGTATTTAAACAAGAACCGCTTCCTGGAACAGAGTTAAAAATTTCAAGAAGGGTTAAATTATGGATAAGTAAAGGACAGAAAAAAATTCTAATACCTTTTCTTGAAGGCCTTCCTCTTATCCAGGCAGAGAATATCCTTCAAAGATTTGAATTGAAGGTTGCAAAAGTCGAAACTGTTGAATCAGACTCTATCCCCCCTGGAAGGGTAATAAAGACATATCCCAGTTCAAATACTCCTGTAAATAAACATACAGGTATCAGACTCATAATAAGTAAGAGTTCAGAAGAGGAAGGGTTTCCAATGCCAAACCTTTTTGGAAGAAATTTAACTGAGGTAGAAAAACCTCTTAGAGAAATGGGACTTATAATTGGTAATATTACATATATACAGAGTGAAAACGGAGAGGGTGGAGAAATCATACTGCAATCGCCACAACCAGAAGTTCTGGTTTCATCTGGTGACACTATAACACTTGTTGTTACAAAAGCAGCAGCAGATACAACTGAGATAAAAGAGGGAGAAGAAGAAGAGGAAAATCAGCCACCTGATAACTAAAAAATGGAGGTCAAATGAATTGGTATTTGGTGTTGCTATTAATTTTACCGCTTCTTTTCAATTCTTGTCAAGGAGGTGAGGATAAAAAAATGGAGGATAAAAAAGAACCTTCTCTTGCGGGGGAAAAAATTCTCATGGTGATTGCACCCCAGAACTTCAGGGATGAAGAGTTTGAAGAACCCCATTCACTCTTTCTCTCTGAAGGAGCAAATGTTGTTGTTGCATCTACAGATACTAACGAAGCGAAAGGGATGTTAGGCATGAAGGTCAAACCTGACAAACTTATTGAAGATGTGACTGCTCTCGATTTCGATGCGATAGTGCTGATAGGCGGTTCAGGTTCAACTATCCTATGGGACAATGAAAAACTTCATGAACTATTAAAAAGTGCTTATGAAAATAAAAAAATTATAGGTGCCATCTGTCTTTCACCTGTAACCTTAGTTAAAGCGGGAATCCTTAAAGGTAAAAGTGCGACCTGCTATGAAACACCCGATGTTGTACAAATCTTCAAGGAAAACGAAGTTGAACTTACAAAAAAAACTGTAGAGGTTACAGAAAAAATAGTTACTGCAAATGGCCCTCCTGCTGCAAAGGATTACGCAGAGAAAATTGTAGAACTTCTTAAATGAGAATAGTTATACAAAGGGTAAGCAAGGCATCTGTTTCAATAAACGGTAGAATAATAGGTTCCATAGGGAAAGGGGTTGTAATTCTTCTTGGAATATCAAAAGGTGATACAGAAAAGAATGTTGATATTCTATCTCTAAGGTGTATCAAATTGAGGATTTTCGAGGATGAAAATGAAAAGTTGAATCTCTCAATGAAAGATATTCAAGGAGAGGCACTTATAATTTCCCAGTTCACCCTTTGTGCTGACACTAAAAAGGGAAGAAGACCAAGTTTTACAAAAGCAGCATCATACAGTGTAGCAAAACCTCTCTACGAAAGATTCGTAACTGTTTTTGAGAGAGAAGGAATTCACACAGAAACAGGCGACTTTGGTTCAAAAATGCTTGTTGACATTCATAATGACGGACCAGTTACCTTAATCCTCGATACCTAATTTAAACAGAAAGAGTATGATAAAAAGTATGACTGGATTTGGAACATCAAAGACTACGCTTCCTTCTGGTGAAGTACTCTGCTGTAATATAAAGACACTTAACCACAAATACCTTGATATTCACATAACCCTCCCCAACAAACTTAAACCATATGAACCAGAAATAATGAAGGAATTAAAAAATTCTTTTATGAGAGGCAGGGTTGAGGCTTCGTTTTATTTTGAACCAAACAAGCCTAACTTACAAAAATCTGATATAGATTTTCAAAAGGCAGAAGAGTACTATAACCTTCTTTTGAACTTAAAAAAGAAGTTTAATGTCAAAGGCGATGTTGATATTGCTCTTTTAAGCAGATTCAGTGATATTTTTGTTAAAAAGGACATTGCAGAACTCCCCGACAAAGCCTTGCTTGACTTACTCAAAATAGTCCATTGTGATTCGATTGATAAAGTAAAGGATATGAGAATGAAAGAGGGAAAGGAAATTTACAAAGACTTCAAGAAAATGCTGAGAAATATGAAAAAAAATCTTGCAAAGATAAAGGTGAAAGCTGAAAAAAATATTTCTTTATGCCGTAAACGAATCAGAAAAATTTTGAATTTAGTCAAAGGAGAGGTCAATATTAATGAAAGCCGTCTCGAACAGGAGACCCTTCTTTACGCAATAAAAAGTGATATAATGGAAGAGTGCACAAGACTCGAAAATCATATTTCTCAGTTCGAAACCTCCCTTGAGGTAAATGAGGCAGCTGGTAAAAAATTAAATTTTCTTCTCCAGGAAATGGCAAGAGAAGTTAACACACTCTGTGCAAAAGCTCAGAGTGGTGATATACAGAAAAGAGGTATTCAAATCAAGGAAGAAATAGAACATCTCAAGGAACAAGTTTATAACATAGAATAAGTCAAACAAGTGATTATGAATATGGGATGGACGATGAGAAAAACCCAGAATTAAGAAAATGAAAATTAGATTAAAAGGTGTTCCAATAGTTGTTTCTGCCCCTTCTGGTGCTGGTAAAACAACACTCTGCAGACTGATTGCTCAAAAGTATAAAGGAATTAGCTACTCTGTTTCTGCAACAACAAGACCGCCCAGAAGGAATGAAAAAAACGCTATTGACTACTTCTTTCTATCTGAAGAAGAATTTAAAAGATGGATTAAAAAAGGAAACTTAATTGAGTGGGCTAAGGTCCACAAATACTATTATGGAACTCCTAAAAAAACATTTGAAGAAACCTTAAAGAAAGGTTATAATATCGTAATGGACATAGATGTGCAAGGTGGAATTAATATAAAAAAACTTTTCCCTTATGGAATTTATATGTTCCTATTAACAAAGAACGTGGATATTTTGAAGAAAAGGCTCACAAAAAGAATGACCGATACAAAAAAATCTATAAAGGAGAGGATAAAAAATGCACGAAAGGAAATGCAATCCATTAATGAATACGATTACATTGTCATTAACGATACAATAAAGAAAACATTAGATACAATAAGTGCAATCCTTATTGCAGAAGGCTGCCTTATAGAAAGGAATAGTTTAATAATTAAAACCTTCAAAAAGAATCTTTAAGAAGTTAAGCAATTACAGGAAAGGAGTAATAATGTTCAGTTTTTCTACAGATGAAATGGATGAAATATTCAAAACCAAATACGAAGCTGTTGTTGTTGTTGCAAAAGAAGCGAGAAGGTTAAATCGCTTTGCAAGTGAAGAAATTAAAGAAAGTGGTGAAAAACCCATTTTAACAGCAATTAAAAAGTTATTAACTGTAGGTATTAATTTTACTTATGAAACTCAAGAAAAGACGGGAGATATTAAGGATGAGGAGAAAATAAAGAAGGAATTGAAAGAGGAGAAAGAGAAGGAAGAGAAGGAAGAGAAGGAAGAGAAGAAAGAGAAGGAAGAAAAGAAAGAGAAGAAAGAAAAGAAAAAGAAGAAAGAAAAGAAAAAGAAGAAAAAGAAGAAAGAAAAGAAAGAAAAGAAAGAGAAAAAGGAGAAGCAAAAGAAATGAAAACTGTTATTCTTGGTGTTACTGCAAGTATCGCTGCTTATAAATCTCTTGAACTCACAAGAAAATTGGTCAAAAGAAACATCAAGGTCATCCCCGTTCTTACACCCGAAGCAAAACATTTAGTCCCCCCCCTCTCACTCGAAAGCCTCTCCTCACATAAAACATTCTGTGATTTTTTTTCACAGAATGAGAGTATAATCCATATTTCTATTATGAATGAGACAGATATTATTGTTGTGGTCCCGTCAACTGCAAACTTTATAGGAAAACTTGCAAATGGTATTGTTGACAATCTTTTACTTGGAATTGTTTTTGCATCCGATAAACCTGTTTTAATCGCTCCAGCAATGAATAAAAGGATGTGGAATAACCCTATTCTCTCTCTCAATGTAAAAAAACTTAAAAAACTTGGGTTTTACTTTGTCGGACCTGCGAGGGGTGCACTTGCCTGTAAGGATGAAGGGTTGGGAAGGCTTGAAGATATAGATGTTATCCTGGAAGAAATTCTCTCCCTTCTTGAAGATAAAAAAGACCTGGCAGAAAAAAAACTCCTCATCACGCTTGGGAGGACAAAGGAATATCTCGACCCTGTAAGGTTTATCTCGAACGACTCTTCTGGAAAGTTCGGTCTTGAAATTGCAAAGGTCGCAAAACGGAGAGGAGCAGAAGTATCTATAATTGCCGGATATACAGACATTAAAATTCCTTCTTTCTTTAATGTTATAAGAGTGATAAATACGAAAGGGATGGAAGAAAAGACAGTAAAGACTATCAAGAATATGGATGTTATAATTATGAATGCAGCTTGTTCTGATTTTACCCCGAAGAGCGTAAAGAAAGATAAAATAAAAAAAGAGAAAGGGGACATAACAGTTTCATTAAAGCGGACAAAAGATATTCTTTCGCTCATTAAATTAAAAAAAGCAAAACAATTAGTTGTTGGATTCAGTCTCGATACAAAGGATATCGTCAATTCTGCAAAGCGAAAGATGAAAGAAAAAGGTGTTGATATTATGATTGCAAACCCGGCAAACACTGTTGGCTGCGATAGTGTGGAGATGACAATTTTGACTCCAGGAGGTAAAGTTAACCGTTTTCAAAAAATGTCAAAATCAGATGCTGCAGAAAAAATCATAGACACGATAGCATCCTTTTTTTCAAACAGAAATATAAATCGGTAGTAAAAGACACGTGAGTATGCAAACCTCGTTGCTGGGTTCTCTATAAAAGATAAAGAAATTAAAAAATGTAGAGGTGGGGGGTTATTCAATATCTGGTAATTGCGGTTCTCCAAATATTGATTCAATTTTCACGACAATAATTCTCCCCGTTCCGTCATTGAAATCAATCCCCGAATCTTTTAAGAGGTAAACAATCTTTTTACCAATCTCTTTGTCATCGGAGATTGCAAAAATTGTTTTTGAATAGATGTTCTTAGCTCCAAGCTGTAAACGCAATCCTGCGAAGATAGGTATTCTGTGTGCCAGAACCCCTCCCATTGACTGACTTTCTATAATAGTAGTATCGGTTGACCCAAGTTCCACAAGAATTGATAGAATGTCATCAATTACTTCTTCTTTATTGAGAATGATAATTACAAGATACAAATATCCTCCTTTTTATTCCACTCAACTCTTCATAAAGCATCTTACCCTTTGTCACGCGACCCTAATACTTTTATTCTTTCTTTCACGGTCTCCTTCATAAAATCCCGTGCCTGTCCCAGTATTTTTCTCGGGTCAAAAACTGAGGGTTTCTGAAGTAAAACCTTCCTTATGCCTGTTGTAAAAGCAATTCTTATGTCTGTATCAGTATTAACCTTATTTATTCCTTCATCGACTGCCTTCTTAAGAATATCGTCACTCAATCCTCTCGCACCCTGTAGTTCAAGCCCATATCTTTTTGCCTCCCCCAATAACCTATCATTTACACTGGATGCTCCATGAAGAACGAGAGGAATGTGTGTTTTTGCTTTAACCTGTTTTAATCTTTCAAAATCAAGTTTTGGTTCGCCTTTGAATTTGAATGCACCATGTGATGTCCCTATTGCAGGAGCAAGAAAATCTATACCTGTCAGGGTAACAAAATTCTCGGCTTCTTCTGGATCCACAAGGAAAGCCTCTCTATCTGCTACACTAATATCATCCTCCAAACCGGTGAGTCTACCGAGTTCTGCCTCAACAGAAACACCAGCATTATGTGCAACTTCAACGACCCTCTGTGTCATCTCAACATTTTCTTCAAAGGGGCGATCCGATGCATCTATCATAACAGAAGTAAAACCACTCTCGATTGCTTTCAAGATAGTCTCCCATTTTTTACCATGGTCGAGATGTAGAGCAACGGGAATCGTAACATCTTCTGAAAGGATTTTTACCATATTTGATGCCATCTTAATTCCCATATATCTAATTGCACCCTCTGTTACCTCAATAATAACAGGAGAATTTAATTCAGTAGCAGCATCCATCACTGCTATCACCGTTTCCATATTATTGATGTTAAACGCACCAACAGCATAACCTTCTCTCTTCGCCTTTTCAAGAATTGCCTTTGTGCTTTCCAACGCCATTGCTTTCTCCTACTTATAATTTTTTATATCCTATAAAATCGTGTTTGTCAAGAAAAAAAGGGGGTGGAAAAAAAGAGGTTGAGAATGTTTAAAGAATATGTTATATAAAAGATATGGAAATAGAAGGTCTTGTTAAAAAACTGCGAAGAAAAAAAATGTTATTAACCCTTTCAGCGCTTGTTAAAGAAAAATCTTTTGATGTGTGGCTTGTGGGTGGCAATATAAGAGATACTTTTTTGGGAATTCCTTCAAGGGATTATGATATTACAATAACAGGTAATGCTCACCGTTTTTCATTATTGTTAGCAAAAAAACTAAAAGGAAATCAATTCTGTCTGGACAGAAAGTTAGGAGAATTCAGGATTATGCTTTCAAGAAAAAGAACCGTTGATGTAAAATCAATCAAGGATATTTCTAAAGACATAAAAGAAAGAGATTTTACAATCAATTCACTTGCGTTTAACTTAAAAGACCTGAAAACCATTTACGACCCTCTTAATGGCTTCAGTGATTTAAAAAAGAGGCTCATAAGAACTGTTAGCAATAGGGTGTTTGAGGATGACCCTTTAAGATTACTCAGGATCTTCAGGTTTGCAGCTACTCTCGAACTTAGTATTTCACAAGAAACAATGGAACTTGCAAAAAAAACAGTTAAAAAAATAGATAATGTTGCAAGTGAAAGGGTGAGAACTGAACTCTTTCTCTTATTTAACAGTAAAAAAAGTTTTCCCTATTTAAAAAAGATGGACAGTATTGAACTCCTTGCAGCACTTTTCCCTGAAGTAGAAAAAGGTAAATGCATCCCTCAGCATAAATACCGGAGTAGGAACTTGAAAGAGCATTCACTTGTGTGTTATGATATTATGGAAAAAATTATAGATAAAAAAAGATACTTTGAGTTTGAAGGCTTTACTTCTATTTTTCAAACTTTTATAAAAAAACATAAAGTAATACTGAAACTCTCAGCCTTACTGCACGATATTGGTAAACTCTATACAATGAAAGAAGATGCTTCTGGTTCAGTTCATTTCTATATGCATGAAAAAAGAGGAGAAATCAGGTTAAAGCAATATTACCAGAAAAGGCTCTCTTTAAGCAACAAAGAAATAGAAATACTATCTCTTTTAATTCTTCATCATATGCGAGCACATCTCCTGTCAAGGGTGGAAGAGATAACAAACCATGCGCTTTACAGGTTTATAAAAAGCGGAAAAGATGCCATACCTGGAATACTGCTTCTTTCATATGCTGACAGTATTTCATCAACAGGAGGTGGAAAGGAAGTCAGAAAGGCAGAAAAGACAATTAGAACAATTCTGGATTACTACGTAATATCAAAAAGAGTAAAAGCAAAAAGAAGACTCATTACAGGCTACGATTTAATTGAAAAGTTTGGTCTTAGACCAGCACCTGTTTTCAAGGCAATATTAGAAACCGTTGAAAAGGCTCATATAAATGGAAAGATAAAAAATAGAAAACAAGCCTTGAATCTCGTGGAAAAAATATTAGTAATGGAAAAACTCATTACGAAGTAATTTCGTTTCTTTTATTCTTTACTCTCTTTTCTTTTCTCACATTCGCTCGATAATTTGGCATCCTCGTAAGCAGCGTTTTTGTTACCTAACTCCCTCTCTGCAAAAGCACGATCCAAATATGCCTCACAGTAATCCGGATCAATCTCTATTACCTTTGTAAATGCTCCAATAGCCTCATTATATTTTTCTGCTTTAAGGTAAGAAAAACCAAGATAGAAATGTCCTTCTTTATCCAGAGAGTCCAATGAAGATACTATCTTAAAGGACTGGATTGCATCTACATATTTCTCCAATTTGAGCAGTGCAAGTCCATAGTTGAAATTTACATCTTTATCTTCTGGCATAAGTTCAATTGCCTTTTTTAATACGACCTCTGCTTCTTCTGGTTTTTCTTGCATTAGCAGGTTATTACCAAGTTCTATATAAACCTTCGCTTTCGCTTTTTTCCTTCTTTTTATAATCTCCTTACTTTCAGCCTTTAGCCAGTCTGGATTTTCTACAATCTTTCTTGCCTTCTTCAACACACTTTCCTGCTCTTCTAATTTTTCCCTGTCCTTATAGAAATTTCCAAGGTTTATATATGCCTCGATATTGTCTGGAACGAATTCTATTGCTTTCTTATAAGTCTTCAATGCATCATCATCCCTGTCTAATTTTTCAAAACAATATGCAAGATAATTCAAAGATTTAGCACTTTTTGGTTCAAAATCAAGTGACCTCTCGATTCTTTTAAGTGCAGATTTAAAATCTTTGTTATTAACATGCTTCATCCCCGCATTGAAGAAGACTGCCCAGTAATCAAATGAAGCATCGTTCTTTAATTCATCTATCTTTTTAGAGTCGAGCAAAAGTCCCTTCTCTGTTTGTTTACAGGCTTCCTCATATAATTTCTTATACGCATAAGCCTTTCCCAGCCAGATATAGGTTTCAGGGTTTTGTGGCTCAGCCTCCACAGCCTTCTTAAATTGCTCTATTGCCACATCGTAATTCTCCTGGTCAATGTAAATCTTACCGGCAGTCATAAACTGAGATTGACATCCAAGAAAGATGAGCAGTATGAACGATAGAAGAACTAAGGAAAATTTGTTAATATGATTCACTTTACCTCCTCCATTTAAGGTTAACATTTCCTCATAAACATTTCTATATTGATAACAAGTTATTCTTTAAATGTCAAGAAAAAAAGTCTTGACAAAAATCACTCTATGTTATAGTATATTAAAAATAATAACGAACAGGAGGTGTAAAGATGAAGTTTTTTATTCCAATAATTATTTTTTCTTTCCTCTTCTCTGCTCAAGTTACGGGTATAGAGCTCATTACAAACGGAGATTTTGAGGAGCAGCTCACCACTGGTTGGGAACAGGCAACTTCCGGTGCTGATATCATAATCAATCGAGCTATCAATTATGACCCGGACCCTGATTACGAAGCTTATGCCTATAAAGGAACAGGGAGTGGCTATGCCCGACTCCTTCAGTTAATGAATGTCATTCCATCAACAGATATTGACTTCACCTGTAATGCAAAACTTTATGCCTGGGACAATTATATAGATGCCTGGGCTGGTGCAGCAGTAGTAATTTCTTACCTAAATGAAAATTCTTTGCTCCTGGGAGAAACATACATATGTTTCAGAAGCGACGGCTGTCCATGGACAAACACACCAACCTGCCACGTAATTGCTGCGGTGGATTCTTTCTGGCACAATTATGCTTTCAATATTGACGATGAATTAACCAACCTTTCAGGTGTTAATCCACAAGATATCAAAAAAATTAAGGTTTCGCTTTACAGTGAAGGTCACTGGTGCTGAGGTGCAATTAATCTGGCGAAGGTCTTCGCCGATGACATTTCCTTAGATTTTACAACCCCGGTTCCTTTAATATTATTTTATAGCAGTAGCATTATTGATACCGGCGGTAACGGTAATGCACGGATAGACCCAGGGGAGACAGTAGACCTTGTTACCTGTTTGAGAAACTTTGGTACATCAACAACGGGTGTCGAGGGAGTTTTACTTACAGATGACCCATACATTACTATTCACGATTCGCTTTCCGATTTTGGTGATATTGCTTCAGGTGATACGGCTAATAATGCAACCGACCCATTTTCTATTGAAGCAGCACTGAGTGCACCTCAAGGACACATTGCAGATTTCACATTTGTTGCCAGTTACTCAGTCAAACAAAGTGACACCTCGCACTTCTCATTATGTATCGGAAAATACAATTATTTTGTATGGGACCCCACTCCTGACCAGTCAAGCGGTCCTGTAATCGATGCAACACTGCGGTCACTTGGATATAGCGGCTGCTATGCTCAAACACTCCCCATAACAAAACTCGATAATTACATCGCAGTATTTGTTTCCGTTGGTATATACCCGAGTAATTATATCATTGGAAATGGTTCAACAGAAGCGACTGCACTTGTAAACTTCTTGAACAACGGTGGAAGAATGTATCTTGAGGGTGGTGATGTCTGGTATTACGATCCACCTACTGGATATGATTTTGGACCTCTCTTCGGCATCAATGCAACGGCTGATGGAAGTAGTGACCTTGCAACTATACTCGGACAGAGCGGCACATTTACTACTGGTATGAGTTTTAATTACAGCGGTGAAAACGATTGGATTGACCATATAAGCCCAACAGGAAGCGGCTTTCTCATCTTCAGAAACAGCTCGCCTGTTTACGATTGTGGTGTAGCAAACGATGCTGGAACTTATAAGACAGTCGGAGTTTCCTTTGAATTCGCAGGTCTGGTAGATGGTGCTCCTCCATCAACAAAAGAGGCACTTGCAGATTCAATAATGCACTTCCTTGGACCTCCAGGAGTAGAAGAGGAACCTGCAAGTGATATGAAGAGACCAGAAATCTACAAATTGTCCAGAAATTACCCCAACCCATTTTCAAATGAGACAACTTTCAAATACACACTTCCGAAAGCGTCCCGTGTGAAAGTTTCACTCTACGATGTATCGGGAAGATGTGTAAAAAGACTCGTCAATGAAACTCAGACCCCTGGATACTACACTGTGAGATTGGATGGTCAAAACCTAAAAGCAGGTATATACTTCATTAAATTAGAAAGTGACGACATCACGCTCTCGCGAAAGTGCATAATAGTCAGATAGACTAAAAGGTGGGGTTTATAGCCCCGCCTACATTTTCCCTTGACATTCCTTTTTTTAAAGTGTAAAAAGAAAATGTATGAGAAAAATAAAACTCGTGATTTTCTTTTTAGGACTTTCTGTAAGTATTTTTCTCCTTCTGATGCCAACACCGGATGGGCTTACAAGGCAAGGACAGAATGCTCTTGCTGTCTTTTTCTTTGCTGTTACGATGTGGATTACAGGTATTCTTCCTCTCCCGGTTACTGGTATTGCCGTATTTGCTCTTCTCCCATTATTAAAGGTATTACGAGCAAAAACGGTCTTCTCTCTTTTTGGAAGCGATGCTGTTTTTTTTATATTGGGAGCATTTATTTTAGCAGCAGCAATGATGAAGACAAAACTATCAACAAGATTTGCTCTCCATTTTTTAAGAGGTCTTGGCAAAAATCCTCTCTCTCTTTTCACTGCCATCTTTCTTATATCTGCATTCCTCGCCTTCTGGATGCCAGAACATGCAGTCGCAGCATTGATGCTTCCTGTTGTCCTGGTAATAGCTGGCGGATTGAATCTAACACCTAAAAAAGAAAACTACGGTAAAATCCTCTTTCTTGCAATTGCCTGGGGTTCCATAGTCGGAGGTGTTGCAACATTTCTCGGTGGAGCAAGAAACCCTCTTGCTGTTGGAATACTTTACGAAAACTATAATAAGACCATCTCTTTTTCAGGTTGGATGCTTGCAGTTGTGCCAATTGTTGTTATTATTCTTACAGTTGTATGGATACTTATGAGAATCTTTTTTAAAATAGATATACCTGATGTATCTGCCTCAAAGAGGACGCTAACTTCAAAGATTAAAGAAATGGGTAAGATGGGAACCGCAGAGAAAGGAACAGCTGTAATTATTCTCATTACAATACTCTCCTGGATATTCCTGTCAGGTTTCCTGGGACTCGCTGTAATTGCAATACTTGGAAGTTTACTCCTCTTCATCTTCAGGATAATCACCTGGAAGGACGTAGAGAATTATATCAACTGGGGAATTATCCTTATGTATGGAGGGGCAATCGCACTCGGTTCTGCACTTGAAATTACTGGAGCAGCATCCTGGTTGGCAAAAACAATCATTGGGGACAGAATCCTCTCCCCTTATCTCTTTGTTTTCACAATAAGTTTAGTAAGTATTGTTTTAACCGAAGGAATGAGTAATGTAGCAACAGTGGCGTGTGTTCTTCCTGTTGCATTCAGCCTTGGAAAAGGGTTTGGTATAAATCCCATTGTCACTACCTTTGCTGTAGCAGTGCCGTCAGGTCTTGCATTTTGTCTTCCCATAAGCACACCGGCAAATGCCATTGCTTACTCGTCTGGTTACTATAGCGTAAAAGATGCTCTCAAGCTTGGTCTTTTCTTAAATATAATCTCTTTTTTAATCTTTAATTTTATGGTCAGGTTTTATTGGCCATTGATAGGGCTTAAACCATGAAAAAGATAATGCTTGTTTTATCTAATATCAGTTTCTCAACTGCTTCTGTCTCCAGCGCAATAACAAAGGCAGAAAAAGAAGGTTATGAAATTATTATAACTTTTGTCCTTGATGAAGAAATACCAGAATCTGTTTCTTCCCTTCTTATGTATATAGGTTTTCTTGGACCTAAACCAACTAATGACTTAAGAATAACAATACTTGAAGAGTATAAGAAAAGGGCATATTCAGAGCTTGAGCGAGTTGAAAAACTTGTAAAGGAGAAAAAAATCCCCATGAAGAAGATATTGAGAGAAGGCAGATTTGTAGATGAGGTAATAAAGGTTCAGGAAGAAGAGAACGTAGATTTCGTTATAACATCAAGACCCCAAAGTCCATTATTTTCTCAAATCCTTTCAAGTTACAACGTTGAAGAATTGAAGAAAAATCTTGGAAAAAAATTGATTATAATAGATGAATAAGAGACTGATTGTTTTCGGACTTGATTGCGTCCCGCCATCACTACTCTTTGAGAAATGGAAAGCTCAACTCCCTGTTATGAAGAGCATCATTGATGGTTCTCTTTATGGTCCTTTAAGGTCTATAATGCCGCCTATTACTATACCTGCGTGGATGTCTATGCTCACATCAAAAAACCCGGGGAGACTTGGATGTTATGGTTTCAGATCCAGGAAAGGACATTCTTACATTGATATTCAGATTGCAAACGCCAGAACAATACGGGAAAGAAAGGTATGGGAAATACTTGGTGAACATAAAAAAAGAGTCATACTTATTGGCATCCCACAAACATACCCTCCTATAAGAGTGAATGGTATTTTAGTGAGTGGATTTATGACACCTTCTACCGATGTAGATTATACCTTCCCTCAGGAATTAAAGGAGGATATTATAACGAAGGTTGGCGACTACACGGTTGATGTAAAAGATTTCAGAACGGACAATAAGGAATATATAAAAAAGCAAATCTTTGATATGACAGAAAAGAGATTCAAACTCCTAAAGTTTCTGCTTAATGAAAACGACTGGGATTTTGCAATGGTCGTGGAAATGGGGACGGATAGAATACACCACGCTTTCTGGAAATTTTTTGACTCAACTCACAGTAAGTTCACTCCAGAAAGCCCGTACTCGGATGTAATTCTTGACTATTACAGGCTTATAGATGAACGGATTGGAGAAATACTGAATGGTATATCTGGTGAAACGGGAATTATGCTCGTCTCTGACCACGGTGCAAAAAGGATGGACGGATGTTTTGCTATCAACGAATGGTTTCTAAAAAATGGATATTTGAAACTCAATTCATATCCAGATAAACCCGAAAGGTTTTCAAACCTTGATATTGACTGGAAAAACACAACAGCCTGGGGATGGGGAGGTTACTATGGACGGATATTTATTAATCTAAAAACAAGGGAAAGATATGGGACAGTAAACAGAGAAGATTATGATAAAGTTATAGAAGAAATAAAAAAAGGTATTACTGAAGATGCGCCTCAAGGGACTGTTGTTAAGAAACCGGCTGAATTATATCCAGAGGTGAGGGGAAACCCGCCTGATTTAATGGCATTCTTTGGTGACCTTTACTACAGGTCTATCTCAAGCATTGGATACAATAAATTCGTAACGGACGAAAACGATACAGGACCTGACGACGCAATGCACGATTACGACGGAATTTTTGTGTTAAAGAGTGATGAAGAAGGTAAAAGACTTGAAAACCTGAACATAAAGGATGTCGCTCCAACAATCCTCAATTTTTTTGACATTAAACCACCGGAGGATATGGAAGGAAAGGTAATAGGTTAAGATAGCCGCAGGCTTCAGCACTACGCACCTTAAAGAGACTGTGCCAAAATACCGCTTTTAGGTAGGCGCAGGCTTTAGCCTGCGAACTTAACTTCTTATAATACAATGAATTACGCAACCTAAAGGTTGCGGCTACCATGTAAAAATTCACATTTTGGCACAATCTCTAAAAGGTGCGGCTACCAAGTAAAAGGAGGGAAGATTATGAAAGGGATGGTTATACTTATCAGAGGATTGCCCTTCTCGGGAAAGACTAAAGTTGCTGAAAAATTAAAGGAGGAACTCGAAAAAAAGGAGATACATACGGTAATAATTGACCAGGAAACAATAAGAAAATCACTTTTCCCTGAGATTGACTATTCTTATGATAACTGGAACAAAATCATAGAAAGATTAAATTTTATTACAGGCATCCTAACAAAAGAGGGGCTCAATATAATAATCACAACTACTGTTCCGAAAAAGGAATTCGTTCAGATAGTTAGAGAGAAAAACGAAAGTTTTTTTGAAGTATTCCTTGCTCTTCCATCCGATGTATGCAAAGAGAAAGATACGGAAGGAATTTTCCCTGATGTTGAAAAATCTTTTGAACCTTCTGACTTTCCAGATGTAAAGATTACTTCGATTGAACAGGTAGATGATATAATTCGAAGGTTCGAGGAACTGGGCTACATAGATGTTTATGACAGTGATGAGGAAGAAGAAATAAAGAAAAGACTTCAGAATTTAGGATATATAGATTGACAAGTAAGAAAGTTTGTGATATATAGAAGACAACAAATCGGGGTTAATCCCCTGCCGTGAGGCTGGAAGCCTCGCCTGTTATGTAAATAAGCAAAGCAATGGATTAAGAAAGGGAGGAAAAATGGAATGGTTACTTTTTGCAGGGCTTATACTCGTAATGAGCATCTTCTCTAAAGTCCCACAGATAGAAGAAGGGATAAAATTACTAAATGCTATCAAAATCCCTATCGGTGTCGTGGTTTTCTTCGTAGGACTCTCCTCATTTGATATGGGAGGAAGATATATCCCTGGTGCTTTAATGGGACTTATAGCCGGAACTACATTATTATTTAGTCTTTTTAAGCTCATTCCAAAAGCAGATATTTCTATTGAAAAAGTTTCTGCAATTCTCACAATCTTTGAGTTACCAATAGGAATACTCTCAATCCTTGCTGCATTTATTGCTATGTTTTAAGTTTCTTTTTCTTTGCAGCAGGGAAAAGCACATTATTCAATATTAATCTGTAACCTGGTGAATTCTTGTGTAATTCAAGCCTTGTGGGAGGGTCTCCGACCAGGTGGGCATAATCTTCAGGGTCATGACCTCCCAAAAAGGTAAAACTTCCCTCCCCATAATTTCCGTGAATATACTTTGTCTCTTCCGTTCCTTTTATATCCCCCATAATCACTATAGACTTCTTCAGTTTTTCCCTTCTGAAACCCGAATCCTGACCAAGAAATTCCTTTACAAGTGCTATATGGTTCTGAGTAAGCATAGTCGGAACAGGGTCATATTTCGCTGAAAATTCAAAAAGTGAAAAATAGGTATCCTGTCCCCTCAGTTGAGCCTCCTTTGTTACATCTGCATCTGAATGTTCATAAATCAGCGGATTTGTTTCGAGCGTAAAATCCTCAAATGCAAGGCATCTTGTAAAATCAATTTTATTTTTGTAATTTGCTTCCACAGGATCGTCATCAATTGGAACATCAACAATATCAACATTCTCAGCTGCGAGTGCAATATCGAGGGTAATAGGGGCAGAACACATCGCAAATACAAACCCTCCCTTTGCTATATATTGCTTTATATCTCTGGCAACACTATGCTTGAGATGCCAGACCTTCTTAAAACCAAGTTTCTTTGCCATTGCCTCATTGATACGCACACTTTCCTTATACCACTCTGCATTTCTAAACGAACTGTAAAATTTCCCATACTGGCCCGTAAAATCTTCATGATGTAAGTGTAGCCAATCGTATTTGAAAAGTTCACCCTTCAATACCTCTTCATCCCATACCTTATCATAAGGAATCTTTGCATATGTCAATGTTAGTGTCACTGCATCGTCCCAAGGCTCTTTATTGGGTGGTGTGTAAATAGTAACTTTTGGGGGTTTTTCAAGAATAATCTTCTCCATATTATTATCCTCAATGGTCTGATAAATAGAGACCACATCTGTCGAGGAAATTTTCTCAAATCGAACACCACGCAGAAGGCACATATCCCTTGCCTCCTTGAAATCATTAAAGAGAAAGGAACCACCTTTGTAATTAAGCAACCATTCCACATCTTCACCCTGTTCGAGCACCCAGTATGCAACACCGTAAGCCCTGAGGTGGTCGGTCTGTGTCATGTCCATAGGGATAAGAATACTTTTGGAATTGATAGAAAGAGGTAAACATAGAAAAACAACGAGGAATAAAATTTTTGGGTTGGTAAAAAAATTATTTCTTATTTTTGCTACTTGATTTTTTCTTACTCGATTCTCTTTTTCTTTCGTCTTTTTCTTTATCATTCTTTTTCTTCTCTTCACTCTTCTTCTTCTTGTCCTTTCTCTTCTTCTCATCCTCTTTCTTGCTCTTTTTCTCTGCTTCTTTCGTTCTCTTTGAAATTACTGATTTCTTCGCTCTCTTTACCGGTTCTATAATTTTTACCTTCTCTTTTTTCTCCCAGGTATCAGATATTCCATCGCCGTCCTTATCTATAAAATAATCATTTGTGAAATCTGTCCCTGGTTTTTTTGTTTTATTATTTTTATTGTTCTGTTGTAAATCGTTGATACCGTCATTATTTTTATCAACAAATCTATCTGTGTTATTAATGTTTAGAGATTTTCCATCCTTTTTTCTTTTACTCGGCTTACCGGAAATATCATTAAAACCATCGCCGTCAAAATCAATAATATTATCGTTAATGCCATCCCCATCTTCGTCCACAAAACTCGTATCTAAATCGTTTATTCCATCACCGTCTGCATCCTGGAAAAGGTCATTCTTGCCATCCTTGTCTTTGTCAACAAAAGAGAAAGGGCAGTTATATTTTTTTCCTGTCACATCGTTTACCCCATCGCCATCAGCATCTCTGAAAAGATCATTCTTGCCATCCTTGTTTTTATCTCTGAATCCAATAAAGTTTTTCTTGAGTTCCTTCTTTGTCTCTTTTTTCTTTCCCTTATTTGTCTTCTCTATTGGATATAAATAGAAAGGGATTAGCATAAGTAAAAAGCACATCAAAACTATTCTTTTTCTCATCATCTTACTCCTCTACCATCATTATCAGAAAAATTAACATTTGTCAACAAATTTTTTACCAGAGTTTCCATTTCATATATACCTTTACCCGTTCCCTGTCTCCAGGATAGAGATGTATCTCTTCCTCATATTTGTAATAACCTTTTTTGGTCAGCCGAAGTCTGTGTACTCCGGCTGGAACACCCGCTATTACTGCGGGTGTTTTACCAAAATATCTTCCATCAAGGTAAATTTTTGCTCCTCCCGGCTTTGATATAATCTGCATAGAACAACCATATGGTGGATAAGGAAACGGTGGTGGTGGTGGTGGAGATAGAAAGTACTCGTCCTCCTCGCTATACTCAACGTAGAACTGACAGATATCAATTGCCCATCTTCCACTGTTACCACCGAGTATATCCTCATTAATCTTTTCTATTGCATTCATCGGGTCACCTTCTACTCTAAATTGTGACTCTCCTTCTTCTTCTTTGAAAATAACAGGCATTCTCAAAGGTTCGATTGAGGCAATGGCACAGATAAATTCCTCACCTGGGGGGGCTTTAACCTTAAAGCTGAAATCATCATCATCCTCGGGAATCTGGTAGGTTCGGTTCGCCCTTATAAATCCTTGCTCTCCCACAGATTCAGGAAAAATAAGATTGATATTTCCATCAGTATCAATATCGTATACAATAATGTACACATCCTCAGCTGCTCTGAATGAGATAAAAATGTGCTCACCATCATAATATACCGCATCATCTCCCTTATCAACTGATATATCAATCTCAAGAGTATTTACTTTCTGTGCTATTGAAATACTACAAAGGAAGAAAAGAGCAAACAGGGAAAAGACCCACTTCATTCTCTATCTCCTTTTCCCTCTTTTACTACCTGGAGAAGTGGGGCCTCTGTTCTTTGGTGGCGAAGAAGAGCCACTCCGCGTGTACGGTCTTTTCACCGATTCTTCCGATTTTTTATTGGAAACCTTCTTTTTTTCACTTTTATTATCTTCTTTCTTTTTCTTCTTTTCATCATTTCTTCTTATAACATAAGGAGTAAATTTCTCTTCTTCCACATCCTCTTTCTTCTCATAATCTTTGTAAGGTCTCTTACTGCTACCCTTAGAAAGTTCTCTTTCAGAAACACCTGAAATATGGTCGTCTACAACCTCTATGGGTTCATATCCACGCGTTTCTTTTTTTCTTCTTATTGTTGGCTCCTTACTTAATGGTTGTTTATTTATAGATGGAGTTTTAGTTCTATTCTCGGATCTTTTTATACTCCTTATACTTTTTATAGGGTCAACTTTAGCAATCTCAAGATTATGGTCTTTATGAGTCGGATTTCCAATTTTCATGCGGTCCTTATCCTTCCCATAATCCCTGGGTGGTTTTGAATTGTCCTTCCAGTTATTGTAAGCATAATCCTTACCACCTCCACCATAATTACCTGTCCTATAAGGCTTATGTCCGTCATAATAGTAGTCTCTCCACCTTCCATATCCATCCCAGTAGTAGTCAGGATAGTAGTAATCATAATATGCATAATAGTGATTGTAATACGGTGGATAGTAATACCCGTAAGGATAATAGCAGTAATAAGGATAATAATAAGGATAGTGACCCCAGCCCCCCCAGAAACTTACATACCAACCAGGTGAATAATAGCAATAGTAGCTCGGTCCCCAGTAACACCAATAATAGTAGTCGTCATACCACCACGGGTACCAACTGTAGTAAGAATAGGAATAGTATGGATACCAGTGGTAATAGTTAACCTCATAGTATCCCCATGCCCAGGGCGGTCCCCACCAGCGAGGACGTGCCTCTGCCCTCTCGACCGTAAAAGAGAGGAGAAGAACTGCGATGCAAACCAAAAATAGTATTTTTTTAATCATTTTTTACCTCCTTCTTTTTATTGAACTTCATTAAGGCTTTCTCTGGTTCCAGGCGGTGCAAGTTCTCTGTTGCCTTCGTCAATCTGATATGCCCAGTCAAATTTACACCACCCATTACCATAATCAACTATCCTGAACTTTGCAAAATGGTTATCCCTTGTCCACACTATATATCCATGACCCACTATCAGTTCAACCCATCCAAGGTACGACCATCCATACTCTGGAGCATAGTTTATACCATCAAGGTCATCCATATAACCAAAGTCCTGTATATCCGTGCTGTCATTTGCACAATTCATATAATGAATTTCATAAAGCGTATCGTATTCATAATAAATATCTGTCTGAGTTCCATCATAAGGTAGAACTTCTCCTGATGAAAAATCAAACCCAGACTCAAACGGGTCGGTTAAATAACTCTTGAGTATATCTGTCCCCTCTGGTCTGGGCGTGTCGTAAACAAGGTCAGGAGAGAGGTCACTTTCGTTTCCTGCCTCGTCAAAGGCACTAACTGCATAATAATAGGTTACTCCATTAGTAACATTATAATCTACAAAGTATGGTGTAAAGACAGTTTCTATGAGGTCAAAAAACCCTCCTGGTGAATAATTTCTGTAAACATTGTATCCCGCAAGATCCTTCTCATTATTTGGGTACCACTGTAGATAAACTGCTCTATCTCCTGTTATACTTATTACACCTCTTGGAACAGCAGGCGGTTCCGTATCAGGCTCAGAAATCTTGCAACATGAAATTAGAAGAAACAAAATCATTATAATCCCAACATATCTCATATCTCATACCTCCTTTCTTCCAATAATAAAATATAGCAAGAACCGTGCCACAATGGAGAAAATTTTTTAAGTTGGTTTATTATTGAACTTAGCATCTATACAAATTATTTCTTATCTTCGTATTGCACAATTTTTGTGCAACTCATCCCCTTCCCCTGCCCAAAAACCCAGCAAAAAGCAATTTTTATCTTGACAAATAATGCGTAATACATTAATACATATGTTTGTGTATAGAATATAGTTGAATTTGTACAATTTAAAGTAGCATCGGGGTTTATCCCCGACAAAAGGATTAGCCTGCATAAATGTAGCGTCGGGGTTTATCCCCGACAAAAAAAGGAAGGAAATTTATATGTTAACTGAAAAAGAGAGTGCCTGTAAGAACACCACAACAGCAAAAATGAAAAACGTTGCGGAGAAGGAAGAAATCTCTCCGGAATACATTCGTAAACAGATAGAGGTAGGAAAGGTAGTTATAGTATGCGGCGCTGGTAGAAAAGAATCTGTTGCTATTGGAAAGGGACTGAGAACAAAGGTAAACGCAAGCATAGGAACGTCATCTGATATTGTTGACAAAGATATGGAAGTGGAAAAGGCGAAAATAGCAGAAAAGTACGGGGCTGATACTCTAATGGAACTGAGTATAAGCGGGGATTTCGACGAGATAAGAAGAGAAGTGCTGAAGGCTGTAAAAATACCTGTTGGCAGCGTTCCATTATATCAGGCTGCAATAGAATCAATATCTAAATTTGGCGCAATAGTAAAAATGGATGATGATTTTCTATTTGAAACAATCGAAAAACAGTGTGATGATGGAATTGGCTTTATGGCGATTCACTGCGGTGTAAATAGATTGACACTTGACCGCCTTCGAAATCAGGGTTATAGATATGGAGGATTAGTAAGTCGCGGTGGTGCCTTTATGACAGCCTGGATGGTTCAAAACAAGCGTGAAAATCCTCTATATGAAAGGTTTGATGACCTCCTGAAGATACTGAAGAAATACGATACGGTTTTAAGTCTTGGAAACGGGATGAGAGCCGGGGCAATTAGTGATTCAACCGATAGGGCTCAAATTCAGGAATTGATTATAAATGCAGAACTTGCTCAAAAAGCAAAAAGTGAAGGTGTCCAGGTTATGGTGGAAGGACCTGGACATATACCTATTGATGAGATTGAAGCCAATGTAATCCTGCAGAAGAGAATGACAGATGAAGCGCCTTTTTACATGTTAGGACCTATTGTTACCGATGTTTCTGCGGGGTACGACCATATTGCGGCAACAGTCGGAGCGTCTCTTTCTTCTGCTTATGGAGCGGATTTTATCTGCTATGTAACACCGGCAGAACACCTGAGCCTTCCCTTTCCTGAAGATGTAAAAGAAGGGGTTATAGCTGCAAAAATAGCAGCACACATTGGAGATATGGTAAAACTAAAAAAACGTGATATGGACTTGAATGTTGCGACAGCACGAAGAGACCTGAACTGGGAAAAACAGTTCAAGTTTTTCATAGAACCTGAAAAAGGTAGAAAGATAAGAAAAAAACATTTTCCAAAAGATAAGGACACATGCACAATGTGCGGAAAATATTGTGCCCTTAAAATTGCAAATGCCTTTTTTACCGAATGTAAACCAGGAAAGTAAAAGAATGAAAAACCTCTTTACACGCTCTGCTGCTTACCTTGAATTACTCCGTCCAGAACTCATAATAATGGACCTGACGCTTCCAGCTGTAATCTCATTCTTAGCAATATATTTACTCAATATTTACAGCAATTTTATGATTCTGGTAAAAATTCTTTTTGTAACAATTGGAGCATTCTGTGCTATTGCCAGTTCTTATGTTTTCAACGATTTTGTAGATATTGACATTGACAGTGTGAACCTTCCAGAAAGACCCCTTCCATCGAAGAGACTGAAACCTATCGTGGCACTGATTTACTCCATTCTTCTTTTTGCTACAAGTATAGTTATCTTCAGTTTTTACAGTATCTATTCCGTAATTGTGGTTATAATTTCAACAGGAATAATTACCTCGTATTCTGCCTTTTTTAAACGCAAAACACCCTTGAGTTTTATACCAGTTGGAATAGCATACGGACTTGTCCCCATAGGGGTGTGGCTTGCCTTTGGAAAGCTCCATTCAGCCGGCTTGCTGCTGGCAGTTATGATATGTACGACTGATTGGGGTTTTACTCTTTCTGGAGTGAGTAGAGATGTAACTGGAGATAAGAAAAGGGGAGCCCCTACAGTTCCTGTCGTATATGGAATTCCATTTACTTCCCGTTTCGTGCTTGTGTGCTGGATTTCAGGAATCATACTTTCTATTATTATCTGGCGTGCTGCATCACTTGGTTTTGTCTACCTTTCCATCGCCCTCATCTCAGGTTCCTGGCTCCTGTGGATGGCTCTCAGGTTTGTCAAAAAGCCAATACCGGAAGTTGGAGGAGATTTTTTTATTCAGGCAGCAAACTATAGGAGTATTTTATTTATCGGATTAATAATTGACATAGCACTTAAAATTTACCGGAGGTAAAAATGGAGTATGAAATTTATAAATTTCCCGGTCTTTCAATAAAAGCAAAATTATATGCTCGCGGCATTGAATTTAAAGCAGAAGGACCACTTAAACAGATTGGCAAACCAATCATTGAGCAGATAAGTGAATATTTTTTAGCCGAGCGACCTGCAGTAGCAACACCTGAAAGATTTGTTCTATCAGGATGGATACCTTACATACCAAGCCCTGCATTCACAAGATTAATATCTAACCAGGTAAAGATAATAATGAGTGGTAAAAAAATCCCGGAACAGATTTCAATAGCCGTTACTGGAAAATGCCCGTGTGATTGTATCTTCTGCTGTGCAAAGGGAATCAGGGCAGAACCTGAACTGACATTAGATGAGATTAAGTCTATCATCGACCAGGGAGTGGAGATGGGGACCCATCTCTTTACCTTTGATGGTGGCGAACCTCTTCTTAGGAAAGATATCTATGACATAATCTCCTATGCACACTCCACAGGTTCACTGGTCGTTATGTTTACAAATGGACTCTATCTTAACGATGATGTTGCACAAAAACTAAAAAGTGCAGGGCTCGATACGCTCCAGGTAAGCATAGACAGTCCTTATCAAGAAGAACACGACAAAATACGAAAGGTAAAAGGCATATTTAAAAAAGCAACTGCCGGCGCACAATCAGCAGTTGATGCAGGACTCTTCGTCAGTCTTTACAATGTGGTACGAAGAACAAATTCCGACAGAAAAACACTCGATGACTTGCTCGCACTTGCCGGAAAACTCGGCGCTCAGGAGGTTTCATTATACGATATTCTTGCAATAGGAAAATGGTTAGAAAGAGAAGACGATACCCTCACAGATGAAGAACGCGAAAGAACCGTCCTTTTCCACAAAGAGGTAAACCAGAAAGGGAAAACGGGACCAAAAGTGATGGCATTCAGTTACTTTGAGAGCCCCAAAAAATTCGGCTGTATGGCTGGAAGAAGGTGGATTCACTTCACACCTGCGGGTGACCTTATACCCTGCTCTTATACGCCACTTACTTTTGGAAACATCCGTGAAACTTCCCTTAAAAAATTGTGGAAAAAAGTGAGAAAACATATTGAGTATATGGATGAAAACAGACCCTGCATGGTGCAGGATAAGGAATTCAGGAAACGCTATATCTATCCAATACCAAAAGATGCATCCCTCCCCTACCCCATTGAAAAAATAGAGCAAGTATGAAGGGTGAACAAAAGACTCTTGCAGAACGATTAGAAGGATTGGTTCGTTCTTTCACTGATGAAATTGTCGAATTCTTAAAAACTATTCCCTTTATTGAAAAATGCATTCCACTCCTGTCTCTTATTGCAATGGCACGGCCAGCGATTATTGGAGTCGTAATCCTGACCCCTGCTGCAAGTGGTTTTTTAGCGACGGATGGTTTCCCCCCATTTAAGGAATCCATACTTGGTATTATATGTCTTGTTCTTGCTGTCGCATCAGCACATATATTCAATGATTTCTGCGATGAAAAGGTTGACCGCATAAATAAAAGGACTCAGAACAGACCGCTTGTGCTCGGTCTTATCACAAGAAGAACTGCACTTATCGCCAGTATTATACTCTCCCTCCTGAGCCTTGTAGTTGCATTCTTCATTAATATAGCATGCACATTATTCCTTGCACTGGGCATTTTTCTGATATTCACCTATTCTACAAAACTTAAAAGAACTAAAATCGGATTTCTTCCGCCAGCTCTCGCTGCATTTTTTATTCCACTGGGAGCATTTGCTGCTTATAACGGTTCCAGCGCATTCTCTCTGGTTGCAATCGTAATAGGGCTTTCAGGATTCTTTTTTGAACTTGTCCCCTACTGGAGTCAAACATTACCTGACACAAAGGGGGATAGAAAGAGAGGGCTTAAAACAATCGCGGTCTGTATCGGAGCAAGAAAAACGGCTTTCTCTATTTTTTTAAGTTTCATAATCTCTCTTTTTTTCCTTCTCTACCTTTATAAAATTACTATACTCTCAATAGCCTTTCTTCTATTCACCAGTATCGGAGGCGGCGGCGTAATCTTATTTATGGTATGGTTTATCTACAAACCTTCACCCAAAAATGCACTACTGGTCTACTTTCTCTCTTTATCCTTTATTGGAATAGTTTCACTTATTATAATTGCAGAAACTGCATATTTTAATATCGATAAATATTTTAATCTTGCGGAAAAGATACTATTGTTCTTAAAAGAAAAACTTCTATACTAATTTCCTATAATCCCCTCTTGAGAGGGGTGTCCTTGATTCTCTTCGAGAATCTGATTGTAGCATATTGCTTATAGCATTTTGTTGTTTTTTGCCATTAGCCCTGTGCCATAAACTAACTGCTAATCCTCAAAGAGGATTTGAGACGGGGTGTGTAATCTCCTAAATAATAGCTCACCACGGCCTTCTAACCTCACCAGCGTGCAGGTCGTGGAAGAAGTTACGAAACCCAACAGTCGCTGCACTCACAATTCCCGATGGACGGAATGCAAGAGGTTTGATAAAAAACCCACGCATTCTCGAAGTATACAGGCTTGATTCTCCAATAAGCCATCCTGACCGAGCATCATAATTCCCTCTAATCTCCTGCCATTCCCTTTTTAATCTTTTCTCTTCTCGACGTCGGCTGAGCTCAGTAATCAGGCCATACTTTTCGTGAAGACGGTTAAGTGCAATTGCAGCTC